>JBICIB010000336.1:0-4899 GCA_043101415.1 Planctomycetota bacterium JB042
CGCGGAGCCGTCGGTCCGGCTCGCCGCGGCGTCGGCCCTCTCGCGCGATCCGACCGAGGCGGCGGCGACCCTCCTGGCGGCGGCCGCGCCGGGGTTGCGGGCGGCCGGCGGGGAGGCGGCGGTCGCTCGGGGCGCGGGCGGCCTCGCGGCGGCGCGGGCGCACGCGGCGCGGGCGGAGCCCCTGCGTCGGATCCGAACGGCGATCGAGCTGGAGGAGCGGCGGTCCGACGTCCGGCGGATGTGGTCGGAGACGCACCCGTGCGCGCGGGACGACCTCGAGGGCGGACTCTCGAAGACGCTCTTCCGCGCGGACGACGACGCGCGGACGACGCTGCTCGAGTCGCTCGAACGGATGGCCGCGCAGGCCGGCGCACGGGAGGCGCCGTGGGACACGTGGTCCGATCTGCGGGCTCGACTCCGGTTCCTCGTGGCGAGGGAGCGGCAGCACGCGGGGGCGTCGCGGCGGCTCGACGAGACCGCCTGCCGGCGGATCGAGGCGGCGCTCGCGGGCGACTGATCCGGCGGACGACGCGGCGGGTCGGTGCGCTCCGGACGCCGGTATCATGCGGCCCCCGTGACCGCCGCCGCTCCTCCCACCGCCGCCGCCGGCCTCGAGCCGGCTCCCCGTCGCGTCGCCGTCTCGCTGGCCGCGGCGGCGCTCGCCATCTGCGCCGTCGTCCTCGGTCTGCTGGCGCAGGACGGGCAAGGCGTGACCTGGGACGAGGTGATCGGCGACCTGCCCCACGGCGAGCGGCGGCTCGAGTACCTCCTCACCCTCGACCCGGCGCGGCTCGACCCCTCGTCGCTCCCCGCCGCCGCCTCGCTCGAGGGGCACCTCCGCTACCCGCCGGCCCAGTTCGGATCGGAGATGATCTACTCGGTCGCCCCGATCCTCTCCGCCGTCTCGTGCCGGATCTTCTTCCAGGAGCTCGGCCTCCTCTCGTCCCTCGCCGCGCACCACCTCGTGGCGGTCCTCTCCGCGGCGCTCCTCCTGTTCGTCGTCGTCCGGTTCGTCTCGCCGCGGGCGGGGCTGCTCGCGGGGATCTCGGCCGGGCTCCTCCTCGCCACGTCGCCGCGCTTCGCCGCCCACGCCGTGAACAACGTCAAGGACGCGCCGGAGGCGTTCCTCTACACCGCGGCGTACCTCGCCGCGTTCGTCGCGCTCGAGCGGGGCGGTCGCGGGCGCTTCGTGATGGTCGGCGCGCTCGCCGGACTCGCCCTCGCGCAGAAGGGGAACGCGCTCTTCCTCGGCCCTCAGCTCCTCCTCCTGGCGCTGCTCCAGCCGCGCGGCGCGCGCGCGGCGGCCTGGCGCGGGCTCCTCCTCGCGGGCGGGATCGCCGGCGCGGCGTTCCTCGTCGCGTCCCCCGCGGTCTGGGCCGACCCGTCGCTCCTCCTCCGCCAGCTCGAGTTCGTGATGGACAAGGGGCGCGTCGATCCGATCCCGTTCGTCCGCTCCGACGGCGAACCCCTGCTGCTGCTCGCGGTCGATCCCCTCGACGGGTGGAAGAACGCGCTCTGGTCCACGCCCGAGCCGGTCTGGCTGCTGGGCGTCGCGGGGCTGTTCGCGCGGGTCCCGTGGCGGTTGCGGGCCGCGCTCGCGATCGGGGTCGCGGTCCCGATCAGCCGGACGCTCCTCCCGGGCGCGATCAACTTCGACGGCGTGCGGCACTACCTCGAGTTCCTGCCGCCGCTCGCCATGCTGGCGGGGCTCGGCGTCGCGCGCCTGCGCGAGACGGTGGCGTCGGCGTGGACGTCCGCGCGCCGAGCGGCGGGGCCGGTCCTCGCGGCGCTGGCGGTCGCGCCGGGCGCGTTCCTGATCGCGACGACCGCGCCGCACGAGGTCTGCGCGTTCGACGCCTCGGTCGGCGGGCTCGCCGGCGCGCGCGCGGCCGGCCTGCGCGAGGCGGACGACTACTGGGGGACGTCGATCCCCGCCGCGCTCCGGTTCGTCGACCGCACGGCGCCGCCCGGGGCGCAGGTCGTCGTCCCGGTCGGTCCGCACCTCGCCTCCGCCGACCGCGAGCGGCTCCTCGCGCCCGACCGCGCGCTGGTCTCGCTGGCGGAGACCTCGCCCGACCGCACGACCTTCGTCGTCGTCCTCCACCGCGAGCGGTTCTTCTCGGCCGCGGTGAGGGAGCTGCGCCGCGCGCACCAGCCGGCGCGGGCGATCCGGGTGCAGGGCGCGGTGATCGCCGAGGTGTTCCGGCTCGACGACGGGGAGGAGATCGAGGCGCTGCGGCGGATCGACGCGCGCGCCGCCGCCGCGCGGGCCCGGCTCCAGGCGTGGCTCCTCAACCACCCCGAGCGGGCCCCGGTCGTCCTCGCCCTGTTCGGGGAACGGCACCGGCGCGGCCTCGAGCCGACCCTCCGGGCGCTCCGCGACGTCCTCCCTTCGGAGCACCACGAGGACGCGGCGATCTACCTCCGCTGAGCCTTCCCCTCGGCGTCCGTCCCGCCTTCGGCGATCCGCTCGCCCTCCCGGGGAGCCTCGCTCGTCGAGGCGGGGGGCGGGGGCGCCGGGGTCATCCAGGTCTGGTACCAGCGGGTCTCCTTGTCGCCGTGGCATCGGTCGCAGTTCACGGGGCCCCGGTTCGCGCGCCGGCGGCGGCGGAGCTCCTCGCTGTTCCAGACCGGGGCGAGCGGTTCGTCCAGGACGTTCACGAGTCGGTCGGACGGGGCGAACTCGGAGCAGCACGGGAAGACGTCGCCGTTGAAGTTGACGCTGACCGACTGCCAGAGATGGTGGCAGCGCGTCGGCCCGCCGTCCTCGGTGCGGCGGCCGGCGTGGCGTCGATCGCTCGGCAGCCATTCGCGCCGGTCGTCCGGGGTCCAGATCGTGACCGCCTCGAACTCCATCCCGAGCTCGTCGGCGAGGTCGCGCGCCCGGTCGAGTTCGTGTTCGTTCCAGCGATGGACGACCATCTTCCAGACCACGGTCGTGCGGAAGTCGTCCCGCTCCACCTGCACCGCGCGGAGCCGACGGACGTTCGCGAGGACGGTCTCCAGGACGCCGCCGACCCGATAGCGTTCGTACGTCTCCTGCGACGCCCCGTCGAGCGCGACGACCAGCCGGTCGAGCCCGGAGTCGACGAGCGCCTCGAGCTGCCCGTCCCGGACGCGCGTGAGGTTCGACTCCATCCGGACCGAGAGGTCGCGCGCCTTCGCCTCGCGCACGATGTCGAACAGCGCGGGGTTCAGGAGCGGCTCGCCCCAGTTCGACAGCACGAGCTGGACCGCGTACGGGAACCGGTCGAGGATGCGACGGGCGTCCTCGAGGGAGAGGAGTCCGGACGGCAGCCGCGACTCCCGGGTCGGCGTCGGGCAGAGCGGGCAGCGGAGGTTGCAGACGTTCCCCGGCTCGAGCGTCAGGTGGAACGGGTGCCCGAAGACGCGCTCGTTCCGGAGGACGCCGTTCTGGAACTGGACGAGCCGTTTGTTCAGCTCGTTCCGGAGGCGCCGCCACGCGCGTGCGAGCCGCCTCACCGGCGCACCTCGGCCGCCCGGTCGAGGAGCGCGACGAACGGCGGAGCCGCGAGGAGCGCGTCGGCGACCCGCGCGGCCTGGATCTCGTACCCGGCCTCCGTGAGGTGGACGGTGTCGTGGAAGTGCTGGCGGTCGTCCGGGATCCGCTCGGCGTCGTCGACCAGGACCGCGCCCTCCGCCGCCGCGACCTCGCGCACGACGCGGTTGTACTCCGCGTACCCCGCGATCAGCGCCTCCGGCGTGAGGAACGGCGTGAACGTGAACGCCTGCGCCGCGTGCGCGACCTGCCGGGCGGCCGGCTGCCCCGGCCGGAGGAGGATCGGGAACGTGCAGAGGGCGACGACGTCCGCCTCTTGGCGGGCGCGCCGCACCAGCGCCGTCAGCCGCTCGCGGAACCGCCCGGAGACCGTCGTCGGGTCGTAGTCGAGCTTCCCCTCCGGGCTCGCGCCGCGCGCGAGCGACCGGCGGTACCAGAGGTTCTTCTTCACGAGCCTCCAGAGGAGCGAGCGTTCCTCCAGCCAACCGGTCTCGCGCTCGTCCAGCAGCCCCGCCGCGGCCGCGAGCGTGCGCGCGTCGGCGGCGAGGTCCTTCGCGACGTGCTGGATCACCACGACGTCCGGGTCGTACCGGTCGATCCGCACGTCGATCGCCAGGGTCGAGTCCTCGATCGAGTAGCCGGTCACCCCCGCGTTCAGCGCGTCGAATCGGACGTCCGGCCGCGCCAGGGCGAGCCGGTCGACCAGCCGCGCGGGCCAGGTCGTCGCGTTCGACGACGCCTGGGCGCAGAAGGTCGTCGACCCGCCCAGGAACGCCAGCCGCACCGTCCCGGCCGGCTTCGGATCGGCGACGTCCGGGCCGCGGAACCCCTGCGACGAGAGGTCGATCCGCGCGCGTCCGCCGATGTCGACCGACAACCCCGGGATCGGGCAGAGGAGTCCGGTCGCCGGGTCCTCGCGGTAGAGGTCGTAGATGTCCGCCACCGCGCCGTACCGGAGGTACGCACGGAGACGCGCCGCCCCCTCGGCGAGGAAGGGGAGCAGGAGGAGTCCGGCCACGAAGGCCCGGACGACGATGCGACGGCGGCGATCCAGGGAGGAGGTCACGCATTCCCTTACGGGCGGCGGTGGGCGAGTGTACCCGAGATCTCGGGCCCGGCCGTGCCGTCCCGGTCGGCAGCGTCTATCCTGACGCCGCGTGCGGCCCCCGGCGCGAGGACGACGTGGAGTTCCAGGACTACTACAAGACGCTCGGAGTGGCGCGCGACGCGTCCGCCGAGGAGATCAAGCGGGCGTACCGGAAGCTCGCGCTCGAATGGCATCCCGACCGCCACTCCGGCGACGAGAAGGAGGCCGCCGAGAGACGCTTCAAGCAGGTCTCCGAGGCGTACGAGGTCCTGAAGGACGAGGAGAAGAGGAA
>JBICIB010000337.1:0-4262 GCA_043101415.1 Planctomycetota bacterium JB042
CGGGGATCAGGGCGAACAGACCCACGAGGAGCACGAGTTGCCACGCTCCCTTCGGCCAACCGGCACAATCGAGAACGAGCCAGCCGGGGAGGATGACCGCTCCGAACCACCAGAGTCGGCGAAGCCAGAAGCGCCATGCCCGCACGACGAGTCCCTCGAATCCGCTTCGCGTCGAGAGCAGGATCCACGGGGCATCGGTCCGAGTCGACGGGCGGTCGACGAGGTCGTGGATTAGATGCCGAAGCGAGATAAACAGAAGGGTCTGGACGAAGAAGAGGAACGCCGACGCCGAAGGGTAGGTGACGTGCTCCGTGATGATCGGAGTCGCCATCCGGTAGCGCCGCGCCTCCCTCGTCTCGAGGAAGGCGATCGCCACTCCTTCCTCGCCGCCCGCGAGCTGCTTCCCCGCCCTCCTCGTCATCGTCGCGAGGCGCCCCCTCGTGACGTTGGCGAGCACCCGCAGGACCCGGACCAGATCCTCGAGGAGGAGCGGCACCTTGGACGGGGGAAGATCTCGACCCGGCCGTGCGTCGCGCTCCTGCTCCCGCAGGACGTACGACACGAGTTCGTTCACGACCTGCTGCTCCAAGCCGCCGACGCTGGTCAGTTCGAATCCCGCGACCTCGACTCGCAACGGACCCGGCGCGCCCGCCGGACGCCGGACCTCCGCCCGCTCCAGGTGCTCGAACCCGTCGCTCGACGGACTGCGAATCCGATACTCCTCGTCGAGACCGCCCGGGAGCAGGACGTTTCGAGACCGATCGACGTCGCCCTCGCGAGCGCGCCGCTCGAGTTCGTTCGCCCAGGTCGTCAGCTCGGTCGCGAGGCCGTCAACGCGAATCTCATCCGACTCGTGACCAAGACGATCGAGGGCGAGCCCGCCCGTCAGAAGGCATACGTCCGGACGCCGGCCTCGACGACTTTCGACCCGGCCCCGTTCCAACCGATCGCGGACCTGTACTTCGGCGACTGACCGGCCGGCCGAACGCGGCGCAACGTCACGCCGCGAACCGTTCGAGGGAGAGAACGAGGGAGAGGAGACGAGGGATGAACGTCCGTACTCGAATCGCCGTGGCCTGCGTCGCGCTGCTCGGAATGGCCGCTCCCGGCGGCCCGGCGCTCGGGGAAGAGCCGCCGCCGCAGAACGGCCCGTGCCGCCAGTGCGTGCCGGTCGTGATCGGCGGGGATCCGACCTGGCTCTGCCCCGACGGGTTCAACGAGGGCGCCACCTCCTGCCGCATCGACGAGACCTGCGTCGAGATCGGGGGCTGCTGAAGCAGTCGCTCCCCACCGTGACGCTCCAGATCGAGGAGGCTCGGACAGGCCACTCGCATGACGCACACCCCGTTCCCCGGGCGCCCGGTCTCTCGACACCATCGACGGCCCCCGGGTCCTCGCCGAGGAGACGGGAGGCCGGTTCCGGGTTCGATGCGGCTCCGACGTGATCCGGGGGCGGCCCGCCGGACCGACTCACCACCGGCGGCGGTCGAACGAGTGGAACTCGAGCCGAAGGGGACACGGCCTACTTCGAGTCGTCGAGACTCCACTCCACGACCCCCTCGAACTCGCGGCACAGCTCCACCGCGCCCATACCGTAGGTCGAGAGGAGAACGGTCCGGACGCGGCGGTGATCGACGAGCGAGCGGAAGCGCGAGGAGCGTCGGAGTTCTTCGAGGACGTGCCTCCCCGCCTCGAGGTCCCGGACGGCGCGGGCTCGCGTCACGTTCGCCGGGGACCACGTCGATTCGACGCGGCACTCGAGGACGTCGGGGGGCGCGAGCCGGAAGCCGACACCGGCGAAGACGATCGCCTCGCCGGCGGCGAACCGGTCGAGCGCCAGGTCGAAGCGTTCTCCCGAGAGTTCCAGAATCTCCATCTCGTCGTCCCCGAATCGACCGCCGATCGGCCCGCCTCCCCATCTCCTCGCGCCGCCGTGCGATGCGCCCCCGTGCGATGCGCCCCGCGGACGCCGTCTATCCCAGCCGCTCCATGATCCGCTCGGGGCGCTCGGGCGGGCGGAAGCCGAGCTTCGCGTAGAGGCCGTGCGCGTCGGCGGTGACGAGCATCCAGCGACGCAGTCCGCGGACGTCCGGGTGGGCCATCGCCGTCGCGACGAGGCGGCGGCCGAGGCCGTGCCGGCGGTGCTCCTCGAGGACGTAGACGTCGGCGAGGTAGGCGAACGTCGCGCGGTCGGAGATCACCCGCGTCAGTCCGACCTGGGCGCCGTCCCGGAGGAGGTGGAAGTTGAGCGAGCCCCGGAGGCTCCGCTCGACCGTCTCCCGGGCGATCCCCTTCGACCAGTACGCGTCGACGAGGAACGCGTGGATCGCGTCGACGTCGGCGCGGGCGTCGTCGGTCGTGATCTCGTAGCCGTCGTCCATGGGCGAGGCGGAGCGGGCCGGGGGCCTCAGCCGATCCGCTCGTACAGATCGATCGCCGGGTGCTCGCGGAGGAGCTCGTCGAACCGCGCCTTGAACGCGGTCAGGTGCTCCGACTCGAGGTGGCGATCGAGGTGCGCCTTCGACTCCCAGTTCTCGTGGAACAGGAACGTCCCCGGGTCGTCCGCCGCGACGTGGAGGTCGTAGTTCAGGCAGCCGGCCTCGACCCGGGTCTTCGCCAGGAGCCCTTCGAGGACGGCGCGCGTCTCCGCCTCCCTCCCCGGCTTCGCTCGGATCGTCGCCACCACGGTCACGGGAACCGCCATCACTCCTCCTCTCGGTTCGGGCTCGGGCGCCCCGAAACTCCCGCGGCGCTCAGTCCGCGAGCCGGTCGGGCGCCGCCGGTCTCTTCATCAATCGACGCAGCGACGCCTTCACGGCGCGCCACTCGTTCCGCAACGCCTGCGCGTCCCCGCCGCCGAGCGCCCGCGCGATCTCCTCCCACGACAGTCCGCCGTAGTACCGGAGTTCGACGATCCTCGCGTCCCGCTCGTCCTCTTCGGCCAGCGTCTCCAGCGCCTGATGGACGTCGATCACCTCGTCGACGTCCCGACGTTCGTCGGCGACCAACGACTCGTCGAGGGGCAATCGCTCGCGGCCGTCCCCCCGCTTCGCGGACTGGCGGGCCCGGGCGAGGTCGACGAGGACCCAGCGCATCGCGCGCGTCCACATGGCGAGGAAGTGCTCGCGCCCCTGCGCCGGCGGCCCCGCCGCCTCGATCATCCGCAGGTACGTCTGGTCGACGAGGGACGAGAGCTGCGGGGCGTCCGCGAGGTTCTTCCAGCGGAGGAGCATGTGGGCGGCGCGCACACGCATCTCGTCATAGACGCTGGGGGTGAGGTCCATCGGCACACGGGTAGGTCGGGCGAAGGGGAAGAGTATCACCCGTCTCGCGAAACGGCCGGACCGCGGCGCCGCTGAATCCCGTACCGGAAGAGCGGGAAGGTCCGGGAGGAGCGTGCGGGACGCCGTGGGCTCGGCGTCCGCGCGCCCGGCGTCCGCGCCGGGAGTCCCTGGGGGCTCCGCCGCCGCAGCGAACGGCGGGGCCCCTCTTCTCCCCCATTCGGCCCCCGGCGTGGCGAACGGCCCCGTCCGTGCGCGCCGACGGGTCGGGAGCGGCCCCGCCGCGACCGGGATCCGATAGGCTCCCGGCGCTCGGGCGGACCGGCGGCCGTCCGGTTCGAGACCGAAGAAGACCCCCGGACGCCGACGGCGTCCTCCCCCACCCGTATCGCAGAAAAGGAAGTTCCGATGGGATTCATCAAGGAGTTCAAGGAGTTCGCCCTCAAGGGGAACATGGTCGACATGGCCGTCGGCATCATCATCGGCGGCGCGTTCGGCGGCATCGTCCAGTCGCTGATCAAGGACGTCGTCATGCCGGTCGTCGGCCTGGTCGGCGAGGCCGACTTCACGAACCTCTACCTCCCGCTCAGCGACGCGGTGAAGGCGCAGCTCGAGACGAACCCGAACCTCTCGCTCGAGGAGGCCCGCGAGTTCGGGCCGGTCCTCGCGTGGGGGAACTTCGCCACGATCGCCGTCAACTTCCTCATCCTCGCGTTCGTGATCTTCCTGATGATCAAGGCGATGAACAACGCGAAGAAGAAGTTCATGGAGGAGGAGAAGAAGGCCCCGCCGAAGCCGGGCGAGGACATCGTCCTCCTCCGCGAGATCCGCGACTCCCTCAAGAAGGCCTGACCCGCCCGGGAGGGGAGCGGGCGCTCCCCGCCCCGGCGGGTCAGGCCTTCGTGAGGGAGTCGCGGATATCGCGGAGGAGGACGATGTCCACGCCCGGCTTCGGCGGGGCCTTCTTCTCCACCTCCAAGA
>JBICIB010000338.1:0-7790 GCA_043101415.1 Planctomycetota bacterium JB042
CGAGGACGTGAGCGGGTCGGAGAGCCCTCCCCCCGCCGCCGCGGGCCGAAGCGAACACGAAAGCCTCCCTCCCCTCCCGACCCGACCCCACCCGATCTCCCTCCAGTCGCCCCTCCCCGAAACCGATGAGAGACGACACCGAACCCCGTCCTCGCCTTCCGCCTCTTCCACCCGACCCGACGCGTGACCGACGTCTTCCTCGGCCGACAACCGATCCAGGACCGCAAGGTCCGGCCGATCGGCTACGAGATCCTCCACCGCGTGTTCGGCGAGCCGGACGCCGCGATCACGGACCCGGACCAGGCGACGGCGCGGGTGATCCTGAACACGTTCATCGAGATCGACCTCGACGTCGTCGTCGGGCCGACGAGGCGGGCGTTCTTCAACCTGTCGCCGCGGTTCCTGATCGACCGCTGCCACCGGTCGCTCCCGCGCGACCGCGTCGTCCTCGAGGTCCCGGCCGAGTGCGCGGCCGACCCGGCGGTCGTCGAGGCGGTCCTCGAGGCGGGCGAGCTCGGCTACCTCTTCGCGATCGACCGCTTCCTCCCCGACGCGCCCCCCTCGCCGCTCCTCCCGGCGGCGACGTTCGTGAAGATCGACGTCTCCGGTCTGAACGACGAGGGGATGCGCAGCGCGATCGACCGGACCGCGCCGCTGCCGGCGAAGACGATCGCCCAGAAGGTCTCCTCGCGCGAGTTGTTCGAGCTCTCCCACGCCGCGGGGTTCGACTTCTTCCAGGGGTTCTTCTTCTGCGAGCCGGCGCTCGTCACCCAGCGGACCGCGCCGGTCGACCGCTCGTCGTTGCTGACGCTCGTCGCCGAGCTGCAGGACCCGGAGATCGACCTCGACCGGGTGACCGACATCGTCACGCGGGACGTGTCGCTGTCGTACCGGCTGCTCCGCCTCGTCAACTCGGCGATGTACTCGTTCCGGAGCCGGATCGAGTCGATCGCGCACGCGATCACGCTCCTCGGGCTCGGCCGCGTCCGCGCGCTGATCAGCCTGATCCTCCTCGCGAGCGTCGACGACAAGCCGCGCGAGCTGATGCGGACGGCGCTGGTCCGGGCGCGGTTCTGCGAGCTGGTCGCCCGCGCCCGCGAGGAGCCGCGCCCCGACGTCTGGTTCTCGGTCGGCCTCCTCTCGGTCCTCGACGCCCTGACCGACCGTCCGATGCGCGACGTCCTCTCGTCGCTCCGCCTCTCCGACGAGATCACCTCCGCCCTCCTCGGCGGCGCCGGCGAGCCGGGGAACGCCCTCTCCGCCGCCCTCGCCTGCGAGAGCGGCGCCATCGAACACGAGTCGGTCCGCCGGCTCGGACAGGTGCTGACCCAGGAGTCGTACTACGCCGCCTTCGGCTGGGCGAACGGCGTCGACCAGGCCGTCGGCGCCTCCGCCTGACGTACCCTCCCCCTCGCGTGCGCCCCCGGCCCCCAGTCCAGCCCCCAGTCCCCAGCCCGCAGTCCCCAGCCCCCAACTTCTCCCCCATGTACCCGAGCGCCTCCAGGTCCTCTCGCGTCTCCGCGTCCAGGTCCTCCTCGGTCCAGCCGCGACCGAGCTCGCCCAGCGCCCGGTAGTTCCGGATCCAGCGCTCCAGCTGCCTCCGGAGCTTCTCGACCACCTGCGGATGCTCGGCGGCGACGTCGGTCGCCTCCTCCGGATCGGCGCGGAGGTCGTACAGCTCGACGCGATCGCGGCGCGGCTCGTGATGCAGCTTCCAGCGGGCGGTCCGGATCGCGAAGACGTCGCAGCGGACCTTCGGGTCCTCGGTCAGCGCGTGGGCGGTGTGGAGATAGGCGACGTCGCTCCTGGCGCGCGCCGCCGGGTCGAGGAGGGAGACGCCGTCGAACGTCGCGGCGGTCGCGTCGACGTTCGCCGCCGCGGCGAGGGTCGGCGCGAGGGAGACGAGCTCGACCTGCTCCTTCACGCGGCCGGGCTCGACGCCGGGCCCGCCGACGATCATCGGGACGCGGACCAGCGGATCGTACAGCGCCAGGCCGTGGCCGATCATCCCGTGCTCGAGGAACTCCTCGCCGTGATCCGACGTGACGGCCACCACCGTCCGGTCGGAGAGCCCGGCGCGCCGCAGCATCTCCAGCAGCCGGCCGAAGTGGTGGTCCCAGTAGAGGATCTCGGCGTCGTACCGGTCGCGCGCGTTCCCGACCAGCGCCCGATGCCGCGGCGTCACCTCCGTCGCCCGCCGGTTGATCCGACCCCGCAGCTTCGCGAACGACCGCTCCGGCACGCGCGTCGACGCCTTCGGGTCGGAGAAGCGGCGGATGAACTCCTCGGGCGGCTCGTACGGGCTGTGCGGGTCGAAGAAGTGCAGGTACGCGTGGAACCGCCCGTGCCTCACCGTCTCGAGCCACTCGCCGAACCGGTCGACGATCGCCTCGGCGCCGCCCCACCGGCGCCGCTCGAACGTGACGAACCCCTGGTCGAACTGTCGCGACGGCGAGATGATCTGGTTGCCGATGAACGCCGCGGTGTTCATGCCGGCGTCGGCGCACAGCTCGGCCAGCGTCACCTTGCCGTAGGCGAGGGTGTTCCTCGTGCCGTCGACCACGCCGTGGTGCAGCGGGTACTGCCCGGTGAAGACCGTCGCCGTGCTCGGCCAGGTCCACGGCGCGGGGGCGAGCGCGTTCTCGAACAGGAGCGCGCCGGCCGCGAAGCGGTCGAGGTTCGGCGACGTCGGGCGGTGGTAGCCGTAGCAGCCGAGGCTCATGGCCCGCAGCGTGTCGACGAGGACGACGACGAGGTTCGGGGTCTCGGGCGTCGCCGGCCTCCACGCCCGCTCCTCGACGACGAAGATCCTCGGGCTCGACCACCCGCGCGGCAGCGAGGCGCCGTCCGGCGCCACGACCTTCGCCGCCAGCACGACCTCGCCCTCGCGGCCGCCGAGCGGCGAGAGGTCGACCTCGACGCTCGACCAGGTGCGGCTCTGCGGGTCGTCGTAGTCGATCTCCCGCCGGATCACCGTCGTCCCGGCGACGCGGACCTCCAGCGACGCCGTCACGCCGCTCCGGCCTTCGAGCGCCTCCTCCGGGACGGCGAACGCCGACTCGAGGCGCGCCCCCGGCGGCGGCGCGTCGACCCTCAGGCTCCACTCGAAGTCGTGTTCCGCCGCGAGCGCCGACCGCACGCCCGAACCGGGGAATCGCGCGTCGCGCCCCGGGGAGATCGATCGGACCTCGGGCGCGTCCCCGCTCGAAGGACGGAGGGTCCAGCGCCCCTCGTCGCTCGAGAGCGACCGGTGCACGGAGACGAGCGGGAACGTACCGACGGCGTGCGTCTCTTCACGCCGTCGCTCGCAACCGGCAGCCGTCGCGAGCACACAACAGATCACGAGCGCGAGAGACGCGCGCGCCCGGGGGGAGAGCCTGGGCATGGCGCGCAGCATAACGACATCGTCCAACTTCTGGGCGAGACAGTTCTCGATCTCCTCTCGATCGCCCCCGCTCGAGCCGTCCGACCGAAACATTGCAAATCGCCGGTTACCCCTCGCAAGGCCGCGACTACGCACGCGTCGCCTTCGACCGACCGACATTGCACGAGACGCTCCGCGCTCCCCAATGACCACGGGTCGAACGCCCCAATGACCTCCTTCAGAACTCACGCCCCCAGTCCCCAGCCCCAGTCCCCAGCCCCCGGCCCCCTCCCCGCCTCAGCCCTTCCCCAGCCGCTCCACCGCCCGCGCCTCCTCCTCCCCGACCCACGACAGGTCCTCCCCCCGGTGCCGCCCGAGGGACGACGGCGGCTTCACGCGCCGCGCGAGGGCGTCGACCGTCGGGGCGTCCGCGTCGACGTCGCACCAGCGGAGCAGCGAAGGGATCACGGCGTGCGGCGCGAGACAGAGTCGGTCGTAGTCGATCCAGAGGAACCGCTCGCCCAGCCGTTCGCCGAGGGCCCGCGCCCGCTCTCCGGCGCGGATCCAGAGGTGCAGCAGGGCGCGCGGCGCCGCCTCGCCGTCGGTCGGGAGGACGCCGAACCGCGGGCCCCAGAGGTCGAGCTGCGTCCGGTTCGTCGAGTACGCCATGTCGAGGCCGTTCCGCGCGACGTACGCGAACCGGAGGCGCGGGAACCGGTCGATCAGATGGTCGAGGAGGACGTGGGAGTTCGGCTCCTTCCAGCCCCAGGCGCGCGCGGCGCTCGGCGGTCGCCCCGCGAGGAGGCGCCGCTTCCGGACGAACGGCCAGATCCCGCGGCCGCGGCCGCGGGCGTCGTGCCCCCGCAACGCGATCTCGAACGCCGCCCGCCGGAGGAGCCCGCGGTCGTGGCGGTCGAACGCCGCGCCGCCGCGCATCGAGCGCTCGAGGATCGAGAAGGCCCGGTCGAGCTCGGCCGGCCGTTCGCGCTCGGCCCGGTCGAGCCAGCGCGGACGCTTGAACAGGAGCGTGAAGCCGAGGTGGTCGAGCGAGTCGTTCAGGTCCCGGCCGAGGTCGACGCCGGCGTCGATCACGATCCGCGCGACCAGCCGCGTGCCGCTCCCGCCGAGGCCGCCGATCACGAACGGTCCGTCGGGCGGACCGCTCACGCCTCTTCCTCCGTCGGGCGAACGCCGCGCCGCCGCATCGCCGGACGGTCTCGCACCGTCTCGAAGAAGGCGACGAGGCGCGGGTCGTTCCGGAACGCCTCCCCCCGCTCGGCGAGGACGTCCGCCGTCGCGCGCTCGAGCGCCTCCGCCGACGCGTCGATCCCGGCGAACCGCGCCACGCGCCCGAGCTCGTCGGCCGGCGCGCGCACGAGCGACTCGAACGACAGCTCGAGCGTCTCGAGCCCCGCGGCGCGGTGGCGGTCGAGCGCGCGCGCCGCCTCGTCGACCGACTCCTCCCAGAGCTCGAACGACCCCTCGAGGGTGCGGCAGCGCGCCGACTGCCCGTACCAGTTCCGGAAGTCGTACGGCGAGAGCGCCGCCTTGATCCGGTTCGGGAGCGGCCAGACCCTCAGCACCGAGTCGCCGCGGGCGCGGGCGCGCGTCGTCCGCTCGAGGAGGCTCGCCGCGACGTCGACGCCGTGACGGGTGACGTGGACCGCGCGCGCGCCGGGGAAGACGGCCGACCAGACGTCGAGGGTGAAGACGTTCCTCGGGTCCTTCCATCCCCACGCGCCGTCGAGCGCCCCGCGGTCGCCGCCGGTGAACTCGCGGAAGGCGCGCCCGCGCACGTCGCTCGCGAACCGCTCGACCGCCGCCGCGAAGAACTCCCGGTCCTCGAGGAGTTCGCGCAGCGGCCGCGGTCGGTCCCACGCCCCGCCGGCGCGCCGGAGGAGCCACTCGTTCCGTCGGAGGAAGAACCAAGGCTCGAGGTTCGCCTCCAGTCGCGCCCCGACGAACAGCCCGAGCGCGCGGAGGAGACGCACCAGGAGCGTCGTGCCGGAGCGGTGGGTGCCGAGGAGGACGAGCGGGGGGCGCATGCTCCGCAGAACTTAACTCCCCGCGCCCCGTCCGCCGGCGTTCGTTTCCAGAAACGGATCCGGAAACGAGATCGTCCGGATACGATGGGAGTCCGGCCCCGCCCTTGAACCGCAGAGACGACGCGCACCGACGGCATCGGACGCCGCGGCTCGCCCCCGTCCGGATCGGGGAGTGACGTGGCGCGCCTGGCGTTCCTCCTCCTCACGCTCGCGGCGGCGCTCCACCACGCCCCGCGGTTCCTCGACCGGCCGCCCCTCCCGCCGGTCTTCGAGAGCGCGTTCGGGTGGTGGGTCGCGATCGTCGTCGCCGCGGCGCAGGTCGCGATCGGGAGGGGGTGGGCCCGCGTCGCCGGTCGCCGTCTCGGCGGGCCGGGCGGGCGCGCCACCGCGGCCGCGCTCGGGATCGCGACGACGACCGCCGCCCTCCTCGCCGTCGCGCTCCTCCCGCTCCTTCCGTTCCTCCCGCTCCCGCCGACCGCCGGCTCGCTCGGCGGGTTCGGGACGGGCGCGATCGCGGCGGCGACGCTCGCCGCCGCCGCGACGACCCTCCTCCCGCGCGCGCGGCCGGCCCGCCTCGGCGGCGACCTGCCGCGGCGGTCGCTCGCGCGGCGCGCCGCCCTCGTCGCGTGCGTCGTCGCGATGGCGCTGCCGTACGTCGTGCAGACGCTCCTCCCGGACTCCGACTGGGACGCGGCGCTCTACCACCTGCCGCTCGCCGATCGCCTCCGCGAGGGGGGCGCGCTCTGGACCGACGCGCTGCCGCTGCACGCGTACTACCGGCCGGCGTCGATGCACCTGCTGTACGCCGCGCTCCTCGAGGGCGGCGCCGGCGCGGCGATCACCCCCCTGAACCTCCTCGCGGTCGGCGGCGCGCTCGCGGCGACGGCCGGGCTCGGGCGCGCGCTCGGCGGACGGCGCGCCGCGCCGTTCGGGGTCGCCGTCGCCGCGTCGACCGGGCTCCTCCTCGAGCTCGGTCTCGACGCGCGGGTCGACGCTTTCCTCGTCCTGTTCGCCGGCGTCGCCGCCCTCGCCGCGACGCGCACGCTGAAGAAGGGGCGCGCGTCCGACCTCCTCGCCGCCGCCGTCGCCGCCGGCGGGTGCTTCGCCACGAAGTACAACGGGCTGCCGGTCGCCGGCGCGCTCCTCGCCGTCCTGCTCCCGGTCTGGCTCGTCCGCGCCCGCGCGCCCCACCCGCGTCGGGCCGCGGCCGCGTTCGTCGCCGTCGCGCTCGCCCTCGTCCCGTCGGGGTTCTGGTACCTCCGGAACCACGCGCTGATGAACGACGCGGTCTACCCGTTCACGCACGGGGCGCTGTTCGTGAACCGCGACGGCGAGCGCGTGCCGCTGGAGGGGGCGTTCCGCGCGGTGCCGAAGCGCGCCAAGGCGCCGAAGCGGAAGGTCGAGTACCTGACCGAGGTGAAGGAGACCGCCGAGGAGGACGACCGGCCTCGGCCGTCGCTCCTCCTCCTCCCGCGCGCCGTCCTCGACGCGGAGCGGTACGTGACGAAGCCGCTGCACCGCCCGAGCCCGTTCCTCCTGCTGTTCCTCTTCCTGCCGCTCCTCGTCCGTCGCCTCCCCGCGGCCCTCTTGACCGCGGCGACGCTCGGCGCGTACGCGGCGCTCGCCACGCGGTCGGCCGAGCTGCGGTACCTCGCCCCGCTGGTGCCGGCGCTCGCGGCCGGGGCCGGCGTGGCGATCTCCCGGGCGCCGCCGCGGCTCGGGCGCGTCCCGGCGGCGCTCGGCCTCGGCCTCCTCCTCGTCCTGAACGCGGTCGACGAGGCGGCGAAGACGGCCGCGTTCCGGCCGCTCCGGTACCTCGGGGGGAAGGAGGACGCGCTGTCGTACCTCGGACGGGTCGGCTACAACGGCGAGGTCCACGTGCCGCGCCTCGTGAAGTGGCTGAACGACCAGGTCGACGCGGGGCGCGTGCCGCCGGACGCGCGCGTCTACATGCTCGCCGAGGCGAAGGGGCACCGCCTCGTCCTCCCGTACACGCCGACCCTCTCGAACTCGTTCGCCGAGTTCTTCGTCGAGCTGAAGAACTTCCGGATGCGCCGCGGGAAGCTCGCCGCCTCGCTGCTCGAGCGCGGGTATCACTTCCTCCTCGTCAACCGCGGCTGGGTCGTCTGGAGCGTCCGCCACTCGGCGGTCGACCGCCCGGTCCTGCAGGCGACCATGCACCAGCTCGACCTCTTCCTCGACAAGCACTGCCGGCTGGTCGCGCGGCAGGGGGACATCTCGCTCTACCGGTTCAAGGAGACGGAATGAGCGGCGGGCCGGTCTTCGTGATCGCGGTGACGCACGAGAGCGGGCACGCCGCCGACGCGCTGGCGGACGGGCTGGCGCGCCTCCGCGAGGAGAGCCCGCGCAGATCGGAAGAG
>JBICIB010000339.1:0-5512 GCA_043101415.1 Planctomycetota bacterium JB042
ACCGGGCCGGAGGCCGAGCACGTCGACCTGCTGCTGTCGGTCGGTCCGGCCGGACGCGCGACGCCGGCCGTTCGCCTCGACGCGAACGCCGTCGACGCGCTCCTCCGGGGCGACGATCTCGGGACGCGTTCGGCGCTCAGCCGGGACCACCACGACTGGCCGGTGATCGAGGAGGTCGCCGAGGCGTCGCGGCGGGACGGCGCCCTCGCCGGGAGACCGGATCCGGAGCCCGCCGGCGAGCCGTCGGCGAGCGTCGGTCCGGCGCCGTCCGGTCCGGGACGGGAGCTCCTCCGCCGCCGCCGCTCGGCCGTCGCCATGGACGGCCGGACCCCGCTCGCGCGCGACGCGTTCCTCCGGATGATCGGTCGCCTCCGGCCGGATCCGGAGTCGACGCCGTGGACCGCGTTCCCCGGGCGCCCCGCCGTCCATCCGTTCCTCTTCGTGCACCGGGTGGAGGGACTGGCGTCCGGCCTGTACGTCCTCGTGCGGGACCCCGCGGCGCTCGACCCGCTGCGCGCCGCCTGCGCCGCCCGGTTCGCGTGGGCGCCGGTCGACGAGGCCCTCCCGTCCCTCCTCCTCCTCGAGGAGGGGGACGTCCGGTCGATCGCGCGGTCCGCGTCGTGCGGCCAGGAGATCGCGTCGGACGGCGCGTTCGCGGCGGCGATGGTCGCGGAGTTCGCGCCGCGGCTCCGCGCCGACGGGGCGTGGCGGTACCGCGCGCTCCACTGGGAGGCGGGGGCGATCGGACAGGTCCTCTACCTCGAGGCGGAGGCGGCGGGGGTCCGCGCGACGGGCATCGGCTGCTTCTTCGACGACCTGACCCACGGGGCGCTCGGGCTCCGCGGCGACGATCACCAGGTCGTCTACCACTTCACCGTCGGCGGTCCCGTCGACGACCCGCGGCTCGTCACCCGTCCCGCGTATCCGTGACCGGCGGCGCGGGGATCACCGTCACCTCGATCCGGGATCCGCGGTCGGGACCGCGGTGGACGCGGTGGACGGCGGCGACGAAGTCGTCCTCGGTCGCCCGGAAGACGTTCGGCACGTACGACTGAGGGTTCCGGTCGACGAGCGGGAACCAGGTGCTCTGGACCTGGATCACGATCCGATGCCCCGCTCGGAACGTGTGGAGGACGTCCTGCAAGGGGACCGGCACCCGGGTCGGTCGCTCCGGCACGAACGGCTCGGGTGCGTCGTACGCGTTCCGGTACCGGCCGCGGAACGCCTCGCTCCGGACCATCGTCATCGCGCCGCCCCACGGGCGCGGCGGCTCGTGCCCCTCCGGCGCCTCGGCGTCCGGCGGGAACTCGTCGATCAGCTTGACGATCCAGTCGGCCGCGGTCCCGGTCGTCGAGACCGTGAGCTCCGCGAGGAGCGGACCCGCGAGCGTGACGTCCTCGGGGAGCGGCTCGGACCGCCAGGTCAGGACGTCCGGGCGCCGCGCCGCGAACCGCTGGTCGTCGGTCATGTACTCCCGCGTCATGCCGCGGGCGATCTCCTCGGTGAACGGGACCGGCCGCGCCGGATCGCTCGGGAACGCGTCGCTCCCCGCGTCGTCCGGCTCCGGCGGCTCGAACGAGAGGAGGCCGTCCCGGCGGAGGTGGAGCGTCCGGGGCTTCCCCTCGCGGGGCGGCCAGGCGTCGAAGCGCCGCCACCGGTTCGCCCCCGTCTCGAAGACGTTCGCCTCGGCGAGGTCCGGGTCCGGCCCGCCGCGGAGGTGGTGCTCGAAGAACGGCAGCTCGATCTCCTCCCGGTACCACTCGGAGGTCTTCGCGCCGAACCACGCCATCCCGATCGACTCGCCGTCCGCGCGGGACCACCCGCCGTGCACCCACGGCCCCATCACGAGCACGTTCGAGACTCCGGGGTTCTTCCGCTCGATCGACCGGTAGACGTTCAGCGGGCCGTAGAGGTCCTCGGCGTCGAACCACCCGCCGACCACCATCACCGCGGGCGCGACGTTCGACAGGTGGGGGAGGAGGTCGCGCGCCGTCCAGAACTCGTCCCGGTCGGGGTGCTCGACCATCTCCGTCCAGAACGGCACCGCGCCCTTCAGGTGGAGGCGGTCCGCGTTCCCGAGCGGCCCGAGGTCGAGGAACCATCGATACCCGTCGGGGGTGCCGTGGTCGAACCGTGGGTTCCGCTCGGTCTTCGGCTCCTCGCGCCGGAGCCCGAACGAGGCCATGAAGTTGAACGTGTGAGGGAGGAAGAACGCGCCGTGGTGGTGGAAGTCGTCGAAGTACCAGTCGGCGATCGGCGCCTGGGGCGAGACCGCTCGGAGCGCGGGGTGCGCGTCGATCATCCCCGCCGCCGCGTAGAACCCGGGGTACGAGATCCCCCACTGGCCGACCCGGCCGTTGTGGCCGTCGACGTTCGCGAGCAGCCACTCGATCGTGTCGTGGGTGTCGGTGCTCTCGTCGACGTCGGCGCGGGATCCCTTCTCCGCGACGTGCGGCCGCATGTCGACGAACGTCCCCTCCGAGAGGTACGCGCCGCGGACGTCCTGGTAGACGAAGACGTACCCCCGCTCCGCGAACTCCGCGCTCGGACCGAGCGAGCGTCGGAACCGGTCCGGGCCGTAGGGACGGCAGGAGTACGGCGTCCGGAGCATCAGGATCGGGACGGGGTGCGTCCGATCGCGCGGCTCGTAGATCGCCGTGAAGAGGCGGACGCCGTCCCGCATCGGGATCATCGCCTCCCGCTTCGTGTACGCCTCCTCGAGCGAGGGGCCCTCGGCCGGCGGCGGCGGGGCGGCCACGGTCGCGCCGGCGACCGTGAGGACGAGGAGCGGGACGAGGCCGACGGAACGAGACGGCATGAGGATCTCCGGGGATCGAGACGAGGCGGGGGACGAGACGGAGATCACCGCACGATCCTCCCGACGGCGCGGTCGACGACCGCGTCGGCCGACGGGTCGACCCCGCGCCGCAGCCGTTCCTCCACGCGAAGGACGAGGTCGCGTGCATCCGGTCCGTCCGGGTCGGGGAGCGGGAACCGCGTCACGTACTGGGTGATGAACCGCCGCCGTCCATGGTAGAGGCGGTTCGCGCAGGTGGCGTCGTACCAGCGGAGGGCGACCGACGAGTTCGCGATCGCGAGCACCAGCCGGAGCACCCGCGGGTCGCCGTCGCGCGGGACGATCCAATAGCAGTTCCCCGGCACGACCGCGCCGCTCCGGTCGAGGTAGAAGAGCGGGCGCTCGGAGATGTCCGGGAAGACGACCTTCTCCGCGCGCCATCCTTCCGGATCGTGGGGGACCCAGACCTCGTACCAACGCCGGCCCGCCCGGCGGAGGTACGACCGCGTCTCGAGGCGTGCGCGGTGACGTTCGAGCCAGGCCGTCGCGCGCGGATGGGCGGCGAGGTCGACGGCGACGCGTCGGCCGCCTCGTCGCTCGTGCGGGTAGAGCAGCTCCCGCGGCCCCCCGGGGAGCGGGACGAACGGCGCGGCGTGCTCGCGGCGCAGGAGCGGCCGGACGAGAGACGCCTCGGGGCGCTCCTGCGGCGGGAGGTCGGCGAACGAGTCCCGCACGAACACGTCGTCGGCGGTCGTCTTCACCCCGACCCGGACGTGCGCGAGGTCCGCGAACGTCGCGGGGAGCGCCCGCCGCACCCGGACCGTCCAGCGCGCCTCGTCGGGCGGCGTGATCCGCCACGGCCCCTCTTCGTCGTCGCGCCCGACGACTCCGGTCTCGAGACGGAGTCCGGTCGGCGCGCCTCCCGCCTCGATCGCGCGGACCACGGCGTCGGGGGGCGGCGCGGGGCCGCGGGACGCGGCGAGGTGGACGCGCACGCCGCGGGGCGCGAACCCGGCGCCGTCGACGCGACGGGCGATCACCACCGCGGGCAGGACCGCGGCGTCGAACGGCTTCGTGTCGCCGAGGTCGATCACGTCGAGCACCTCGAACCGCTCCGCCAGGTGGCGGCGGAGACCGGCCCCCGCCCTCGTGGTGAGGAACCGGTTCGAGGCGAGGAGGGCGAGCGCGCCCCCGGGGCGGAGCCGTTCCGCGACCGCCGCGACGACGGCGTGGAGGAGGTCGACGCGCCCGACCAGGCCGAACCGCCGGCGCAACGCCGCCGCCCGGTCCGCGCCGAGCGCCTGCGTGCGGACGTACGGGGGGTTCGCGATCACGACGTCGGCCGGCCCGTCCGCGGGCGCGTCGAGCACGTCCGAACGCTCGAGTCGCGGGTCCGGGCCGAGGCGGCGCCGCGCGGCCTCGAGGGCGGTTCGGTCGACGTCGATCCCCCGCAGGTCGAGCGGCCGCCCCGGCGCCTCGGCGCGCATCGCGGCGAGCAACGCGCCGTCCCCGCACGCGGGATCGAGCACGACGAGCGGACCCGCGTCCCGCGGCGGTCCGACGACCGCCAGGGCGCGGCGGGCGAGGAACCGCGCGAGCGGCGCCGGCGTGTAGACGACGCCGCGTCGCTTCCGCTCCCTCGAGGTCGCCGCCTCCCTGCCCGCTCTCGGACCGCTCATCGGGAGAGCGTATCGAACCGCGAGGGGCTACACTCGTCCGCCCCTGTCGAAACCGCTCGCGCGAGCGCTCCTGGTCCTCGGCTCGCTCCTCCTCCCCGTCGTCCTCCTCGTCCTCGTCGAGCTCGTGCTGGTCGGGCTCGACCTCCCCGCGCGCGACGACGGGCCGGTCCGATTCGACGGCCTGCAGGAGCGTTCGCGCGTCGTGCGCTCCGACCCGGACCTGCTGTTCCGCTTCGCCCCGAACGCCGACTTCCTCGGCTACTACCGCACCAACGCGCTCGGCTATCGCGGCGCCGGCGCGCCGCGGCCGCGCGAAGAGGTCGTCCGTCGGATCGTGACGATCGGCGACTCGTGCACGTTCGGGCTCGGCGTCCCCGAGGAGGCGGTCTACTCGAGCCGGCTGGAGCAGACGCTCCGGCGGGCGTTCGAGGGCGAGGGAGACTTCGAGGTCGTCTCGCTCGGGATCCCCGGCTACAGCTCGTGGCAGAATCGCCGGCAGATCGAGAGCGGCCTGGAGGGACTCGCGCCGGACGCGATCCTCTGGATGCCGACCGGCTACAACGACGCGGTCGCGAGCGGCGGGGCGAACGACCTCGAACGCGGGGCGGAGGCGCGATCGTGGGGGGGATGGTTCGCCCGACGCCGGCTGGTTAGGCTCGTCGCGGGGCCGGCGACGGTCGATCTCGAGCGGGAGCGGGCGGGGCTCGCGGTCCTCCACGAGGGCGCGTCGCCGCGCGTCCCCGTCGCGCGATTCCGGGAGCAGCTGGAGGCGGGGGCGACCGCGGCGCGGGCCGCCGGAGCGTCGCTCCTCCTCGTCCGGCCGGCGCTCGACGAGGCCCTCCTCGCGCTCGACCCTTCGCTCGCCCGTCGCGAATCGGAGGTGGCCGAGGTCGCGACCGCGCTCGGGCTCCCGCTCGTCGACGCGCGGAGGGCGTTCGCGCCGTTCGAAGGCGTGCCGGTCACGTCGGATCGACTCCACCCGAACGGCGACGGCCACGCCCTCCTGGCGGAGGCGGCGTTCCGGACGCTCGTCCGG
>JBICIB010000340.1:0-8892 GCA_043101415.1 Planctomycetota bacterium JB042
CTCGATCAGGTGGAGCGTCCGCTGCACGATCGCCCAGACGTTCGCCTGGTGGAACCGACGGTTCTCGACCGGGTCCGCCCGCCCGACCGCGAACCCGCCGCCGCGCGCGAGCGGCTTCACCGGCGGATGGACGACGCCCTGGTCCGCGTCGAGGTCGATCACGCGCACGCGCCCGGTCGTCGGGCCGGCGCCGAGGTACGGCTCGCCGGGGAGCGAGAGGGTCGTCAGCCCGACGCGATGGTCCGTCGCCGCGACGAGCGGGTCCTGGAGGAAGACCCGAACCTCGACGGGGTGGACATCTTCCGTCCCCCGACCGACCAGCTTCTCGTCCGGCACCGTGATCCCCTCCGGCACTCCCGTTGCGGCGGCCCAGACCCTACGCCCCGCCGGAGCGGCGCGCCACGGCGCGGTCGTCGGATGCCGTCCGGATACTGGACGGATGCTCGACGCACGGCGTCGCGCCGGGCCTCGAAACGGTCCGATCCTGGCCCCCGGAGCGAGTTCATGACGTTTTCGACATCCGGCGTCACCGCCCGGAACGCGCCGGGTACGGAGCGGTTCGAGTGGCAATTCGCCCCTCCGGATCTCTACGCTCTGGCCGCCAACGGACCCCACCCGGACTCGCGCCGGCCCAACCGCGCGTCGAACCGACGCGCCGGGCGCGAGTCGCCCCGGTCGCGCGACACCGTCTCTGCTCGGTGAAGGCAGCTCCATGATTCGACACCCCGCCCTGCCCCTGGCCCTCGTGTTCGTCTCGCTGGTCGCCCCGGACCTGGCCGCCGGACCGAAGACGAAGGTCGACTTCGACATCGTCTACGTCCGCCAGCCCCGGTACGGCGCGCACGAGAACACCCACTGGCCCGAGGTCGCCGACCCGGCCCGCCTCGAGCCCGGCGCCGACCTCGTCCTCCTGCGCGCGAACGGCAAGGAGGAGGTCCTCGTCGACTGCGACACGGGGTCGGTCGCCGACCCGGCCGTTTCGTTCGACGGGAAGTGGATCTACTACGCGCTCTACCCCGACCTCTCCCCGGACGCGCTGAACCCCCAGCGCCGCTTCCTCCCCGAGCTCGGCGCGGACATCTTCCGGATCCACGTCGACACGCGCGTCGTCGAGCAGATCACCGACGGCGGGTTCTCGCCGAACACCGGGATCGGCCAGTGGGACGAGTCGAACCCGCTCGACCCGCCGGGGGGGAAGAACTTCCTCGGCTACGGCATCCTCAACACCGGGCCGTGCCCGCTCCCCGGCGGCCGGATCGCCTTCACGAGCAACCGGCGCGCGTACCTCCCGAACAAGAGCTACACCTACCCGAACATGCAGCTCTTCGTGATGGACGAGGACGGCTCGAACGTCACCGCCATCGCGCCGATGAGCCTCGGCAGCGCGCTGCACCCGAGCGTCCTCCGCGACGGCCGGATCATGTTCTCGTCGTTCGAGTCGCAGGGGATCCGCGACAACCGCCTCTGGGGGCTCTGGGTGATCGAGCCGGACGGGCGGGCCTGGGCGCCGATCGTCTCGGCGTTCAAGAAGCCGAGCGCGTTCCACTTCGCGACCCAGCTCACCGGCGAGGACGTCGTCGTCGTCGACTACTACAACCAGAACAACAACGGCTTCGGCGCCCTCTACCGCCTGCCGGTCCGGCCGCCGCCGGGGACGGCCCCGTTCCACGGCGCGCCGGTCGCCGAGAACCCGGAGATCTCCCAGACGAAGGAGATCGGGAAGCTCACGACGTTCCGGATGTCGTTCACGCCGTACGGCATGCACTCGCTGACGCCGTTCACCCACGGCGACGACACCGCGGCGCCGGTCGGCCCCGGCGGCGAGCGCGTCGGGAAGTTCACGCACCCGTCCGCCGCCCCGGCCGGCGACCTCCTCGCGGTCTGGACGCCCGGCCCGGCGAACGACCTGAACCGCCCGACGCCGATGCCGTACTACGACGGCGGCATCGTCCTCCTCCCGGACGGCGCGCCGGTCTCGTCCCCCGACGACCTCGTCGTGATCAAGAACGACCCGAAGTACAACGAGGCGTGGCCGCGCGCGGTCGTGCCGTACGCCTCGATCCACGGGGTCGAACAGCCGACCCTGCGGCCGTGGCTCCCGAACGACGGGACGCTCGACCCCGCGCTGCCGGAGGGGACGCCGTACGGCCTCGTCGGCTCGAGCAGCCTCTACCGGCGCGAGTCGTTCCCCGGCGTCGGCGCCGCGTCGTACGACGGCCTCGACCCGTTCAACTCGGCGCAGAACGACGTCAGCAGCAACTGGCTCTGGCAGGGGGCGGACGCCGGGAAGTACGACGACTCCGACGTCTGGGCGATCCGCCTGATCGGCATGGAGCCGACGACGCACCTGAGCTACGGCCCGAACTACGCCGGCGTCTTCGGGCGGCACTTCCACAGCCACGCGAACGAGCGGTTCCGCATCCTCGGCGAGATCCCGGTCCGGAAGTTCGGCCCGGGGGGCGAGCCGATCCTCGACCCGGACGGGAACCCGGACACGAGCTTCCTGGTGAAGATCCCCGCGGACCTCCCGTACTCGTTCCAGACGATCGACCGGAACGGCCTGGCGCTGAACATGGCGCAGACGTGGCACCAGGTCCGCCCCGGCGAGAAGCAGGTGAACTGCGGCGGCTGCCACTCGCACAGCCAGCTCCCGCTCGACTTCGACCTCACCGCCGCCGCGCAGCCGACCCACTCGATCCACGACCTCTCGAAGGTGACGCCGATCGTCACCCACGACGCGAACGGCGCCCCCGACCTCGCGGTCGAGACGGCGAGCATGGTCGACGTCGAGTTCTACGCGGACATCCGCCCGCTCCTGCAGGCGAAGTGCGTCGGGTGCCACACGAAGACCGACCCCGACCCGCCGGGGAACCTCGTCCACGACGACCTGACGATGGTCAAGGACCTCCCCGGCGACTACCGCCGCCTCGCCGACGACGCCGCCGCGCAGTGGGGACACCCGCCGGTCGTGAAGACCGGGACGTGGCGCGACGCGAACGCCAGCCGCTACGTCCGGAAGTTCCAGAGCCGGCGCAGCCTCCTGGTCTGGAAGCTGTTCGGCGAGCGCCTCGACGGCTGGACCAACGAGGACCATCCGACCGAGACGGTCCCGGGCGTCGCCGCGACGCTCCCCGCCGGCGCCGAGCCGAACGACGCCGACCTCGACTTCACCGGCACGATCATGCCGCCGCCGGACAGCGGGATCGCGCCGCTGACGATCGACGAGAAGATGACGGTCGCGCGCTGGATCGACCTCGGCGCGCCGATCGACGTCGGGCAGACCACCGGGAACGCCCACCTCGGCTGGTTCGCCGACGACCTCCGCCCGATCGTCACCGTCTCGTCGCCCCGCGCGGGCCTGCTGACCGGCCCGCTCACCGAGCTCCGGTTCGGCGCCGCCGACGCGACCTCCGGCCTCGACCTCTCGACCCTCTCGGTCCGCGCGAACTTCGAGGTGAACGGGCTCGCCCCGGAGACCGAGCTCGCCGGCCACTTCGCGCCGGTCGCCGACGGGGTCCACTCGCTGCCGCTCGCCACGCCGATCACGGAGATCGACGAGGGGAGCCTCCGGGTCGAGGTCGCCGACCACCAGGGGAACTTCGGCCGCGTCGACGTCCGCTTCACCACCGTCGAGAAGGCGCCGCCGCTCGGCCTGTTCGCGGCGTCGGTCCTCCCGGCCGCGTCGCTCGGCGCGCCGTACGACTCCGACCTGAAGCCGTCCGGCGGCGCGCCGCCGTACACGGTGGCCCTCACGAAGGGGAAGCTCCCGAAGGGGCTCGCGCTCGCCGCCGACGGCCGCGTCGTCGGGCTCCCGAAGAAGAAGGGGACGGCGACGTTCCGGGTCGAGCTCGAGGACTCCGCCGGCGCGACCGCGAGCACCGAGTACGTGCTCCGGGTCGTCCGGCCGCTCGC
Organism: Planctomycetota bacterium JB042; assembly: GCA_043101415.1. Classification (GTDB taxonomy): domain Bacteria; phylum Planctomycetota; class B15-G4; order B15-G4; family JADJEK01; genus JAUIEL01. The sequence continues at coordinate 3,913 of JBICIB010000340.1, forward strand.
GCTGAAGACGAAGTCGCTCCCGAAGGCGAAGCACGGCAAGAAGCTGAAGACGACCCTGAAGGTGACGGGGGGCGCGGGGAGCGAGACGTTCGAGGTGATCGACGGCCTCCTCCCGGACGGCGTCCTGCTCGGCGCGACGGACGGGAAGCTCTCGGGGGTCCCGCTCGAGACCGGCGACTTCGTGGTGCAGGTCCGCGTCGTCGACGCGAGCGGCGCCGACGACCTCGGCCTGTACGTCCTCTCCGTCGCGCCGACGCTGAAGGTGAAGACGAAGAAGCTGAAGACCGCGAAGGCGGGGAAGTCGTACCAGGCGTCGCTGCAGGCGAAGGGCGGCGTCCCGCCGTACGCGTGGTCCGTCGTCGGGGCGGGGCTGCCGGCCGGGCTCGCCCTCGAGGGGTCGACGATCGCCGGGACGCCGGCGGCGGCGGAGAACGCGACGATCACCGTCCGGGCCGTCGACGCGACCGGCGAGACGGCCGAGCGGACGATCGCGCTGAAGGTGAAGTGAACCGACGCCCCGGCGCGCGCGCCGACCGATCGACGGTCCCTACTCCCGCAGCTCGACCTGCAGCCAGCTCCGGATGAAGCGCCACTCGCGCTCGACGGTGCCGACCGAGACCCCGAGCGCGGCCGCGGTCTCCTCGTTGGTGAGCCCGGCGAAGTAGCGGAGGTTCACGATCTCCCCCTTCCGCGGGTCCTTCGCCTCGAGCCGGCCGACCGCGTCGTCGACGGCGAGGACGTCCATCGCGGCCGGCGGCTCGACCGACGGGTCGACGTCGTCGAGGTCGACCCGGTCCCGCCCCGCGCCGTGCCGCGCCCGCGCCTTCCGCCGCGCCTGCTCGACCAGGATCCGGCGCATCGCGAGCGCCGCCGCACCGAAGAAGTGGCCGCGGCCGTTCCAGCCCGGGTCGTCGGCGCCGACGAGGCGGAGGTACGCCTCGTGCACCAGCACCGTCGCCTGCACCGTCTGCCCCGGCGCCTCGCGCGCGACGCGGACCCGCGCGAGCTTCTTCAGCTCGTCGTAGACGAGCGGGAGGAGGTCGGACGCGCGCTGCTTCCGCCCCTCTCCCACCTCCCGCAGGATGCGGGTGCACTCCTCGCGGGAGCCGTCCGTCACGGGATCTTCAGCTCCACGCCGTTCGTCACGACGAAGCCGATCTGGTTGAACGCGTCGCCGCTGGCGCCCTGCAGCGTCAGCGTGACCCCCGACGCCGCCGGCGGGACGACCGCGGGGAGGGTCGCGGTGCCGTTCCCCGCCCCGGCGCCGCCGAGCACGAACGCCGGCGTCACCAGCGCGAGCGGCGACACGAGGAGGTCGCAGCCGCCGCCGATCGGGGTCTGGACCTTCTGCGTCCCGATCATCAGCACCGCCGGCCGACCGCCGAGCCCGTTCGCGTAGAGGAGCTGGATCTGCGCGCCGATCTCGACGCACCCCTCGACCGTCAGCGACGGCACGAACCCGCCGGTGCCGAAGCAGCCGGCGCCGTAGACCAGCTGCGACGCCCCGCACGAGCTCCCCGCGAGGTCGGTGATCGGCGGCGCGCCGGCCGTCGTCACGCCGGTCGCGGTCGCGGCGCCGGTCACGACGTCGACGGTGAACCAGCGCCGGTTCGCCCTCTCGTAGGCGAACACCTCCCCCGACGGGATGTCGTCGACCAGGATCACGCCGAGCGTCGCGTCGATCCCGCCGCCGAGGTCCCCGATCTTCTGCGTGCCCGGCCCGGAGGCGACGCCCTGGTCGACCGACCAGAGCGACGTGTCGGCGGCGTTCAGCACGTAGAGGTTCCCGGCCAGGTCGAACGCGAGCGACGAGAACGCGAACGCGAACCCGTTCACGAACGTCCCCTTCGGCGTCACCGCCCCGGTCGACAGGTCCATCCGGAAGAGCGAGACGTCGGGGCCGAACGGACCCCACGGGCCGGACGACAGGACGGAGTACCAGAGCGATCCGTCGAGCGGGTGGATCGCCGCCGCGCCCGGCAGGACCGAGCCGATGTTCCAGAGCGGCGTGCCGACGCCGGTCTGGTCGTCGAGGCGGTAGACCCAGCCCGGGATGACGTTGACGACCGATCCGATCTGCGCGGTCGAGAGCCCGTAGAGCTGCTGGTCCGGGGCCCGCGCGAGGTGCGAGATCCGGAGCTCGTTCCCGTCGACCGGGGTGACCGAGCCGATGAACGTCGACGTCCCGGCCGTCGTGTCGAAGCGGAAGAGCGTGAACCCGTCGACGCCGATCAGCTCGGCGCCCGAGAGCGGGGAGGCCCACGAGAGGGAGAGGAGGAGCGCGGCAGCGCCCACGGAACGGGGGATCTTCATGGTTCGAGCCTCCGGGGCTCGGTCGCAGGGTCCGTCGCGAGCGGCGGTCCGTGGGTATCGTATCCCGACATGACCTTACGGAAACCGAGGACGAAGGGCGGGGCCGGCTATTCGGGCACCCCCCTGCCGAAGAAGCTCGGGATCGCCGAGGGCGGCCGCGTCCTGGTGAAGAACGGCCCGCCCCACCTGGACGACCTCCTCGCGCCCCTCCCCGACGGCGTGACCCTCTCGACGCGGGCGCAGGGCTCGTTCGGGACGATCCTCTTCTTCACGAAACGCCGCGCCGAGCTCGCGCGCGCCCTCCCGGCCCTCGAGCCGAAGCTCGCCGACAAGGGCGGCCTCTGGGTCTGCTGGCCGAAGAAGGCCTCGAAGGTCGAGACCGACGTCACCGAGGACGTCGTCCGGGCCGAGATGCCGGCGCACCTCGTCGACGTGAAGGTCTGCGCGGTCGACGAGACGTGGTCCGGCCTCCGCCTGATGCGGCGGCGCCGGTAGCGGCCGAGAGCGGAGGGGCCGGGCGGTCGTCGAGCCGCCCCGTCAGGGGGCGAACTGCAGCGCCAGCCCCGCGGTGTTCGAGAACGGCATCCCGCCGCCCGTGTCGGTCACGAACGCCTGCACGTGGACGGTCACCGGCGCGCTCACGGTCGGCATCGGCACGATGAGCGTCGTCGTCCCGTTCCCCGCCCCGGCGCCGCCGAGCGGCAGCGGCCCGATCGGACCGATCGGCGGGAAGACGAGCAGCGAGCAGCTCCCGCCCATCGGGAGCTCCGCGGCGGACGTCCCGAGGAGGAGGAACGACGCCGCGCCGCCGAGGCCGCCGTCGATCGTCAGGCTGAGGGTCGAGCCGCCGCAGCCGAGCGCGAGCATCGTCGGCACGAACCCCCCGGTGCCGGGGCAGCCGACGCCGTACGATCCGCCGCACGCCGTCGGCGCCTCGAACGTCAGGTCGTCGGCGGCGAACGCCGTCCCGTTCACGTCGTCGAGCACCACGCGGTGGATCGCGCCCTGGTCGAACGACAGCACGCCGGCGCCGACGAGCTGCTTCGTCTCGATCACGGCCCCCACCTGGTCGTACGACGTCGCCGTCCACTGGTCCGTCCCGCTCCCCGGCCCGGTCGGACCGAAGTGGTTCCGGAGCGAGACCGACGTCGTGACCGCGGCCTCCGACGCGTTCCCCGGGACGACGAACTTGAACTCGAGCGGCGAGTACCAGTCGCCCGACGTGACGACCTCGGTCACCGCGCCGCCGTAGTCGAACTCCTGCACCCCGGCCGGCCCCGAGAGGACGACTCCCTGGGCGACGTACTCGAGGCCGGTCGTGACGCCGGACGGCGCCCCCTCGAACGTGACGACGGCCTGCCCGGCCGCGACGCCGGCGAGGAGGAGGAGGCAGGCGGCCCCCGCGAGGGGCCGGGCGAACGGGCGGGAGGTCGGCATGGGACGGCTCCGGAGCGGACGCGACGCGACCCGGGCAGTCTACTCCGAATCCGGGTCCCCGGCGTCGAGCCAGGCGTGCCACGCCTCCTCCAGCCGCGCGACGTCCCGCTCGTCCAACAGCTCCCCCCGGCCCGACCGGAGCTTCGAGAGCCCCTTCCGGACCTTCTTCCCGAACCGCGCCCCCTCGTCCGACTCGAGGAAGACGAAGACGCTCTCGGCGATCGGGTCGTGCCGGAGCATCGTCTCGTCGTCGGCGACCCACGTCGCCGGGAGGAGCGAGAGCGTCGGCGCGAGCGGCGGGCGCGCGTCCCCCTCGAGCGGCGGCGCGGTCCCCGGGGCGTCGTCCGGCCCGAACGGGTCGAGCCGGCCGAGCACCTGCGACGCGCCGCGGTCGAACCAGAACGCCTCGACCAGGTTGCCGGTCGCGGCCGCGTACAGGACCGCGCGCACGACCTCGCGCCGGATCGCCGGCCGGTCGATCGTCGCGAACGACGGCGCCCCCTCCTCGACGAGTCCGGTGTAGACGTGGTACTCGCCGCCGACCATCGACTGCCCCTTCCCCCGTCGAGCCCCGCCGCCCCCGCCGACCGCGACCCCGAGCGGCACCTTGTCGACCCACGCCCGGAAGAACGCCGTCCGCCCGACGACCTCCACCCGCTCCAGGAACTCCGCCTGGGTCGGGAAGACGACGAGGGTCGGCTGCGTCCTCCAGCGCTTCTTCACGTCCAGCCGGCGGACGACGAACGCGTCGACCCGCTCGACCCAGACCGCCAGCTCGGCCACGAACCGATCGCTCGCCGCCGCCGGCGCCTCGACGATCCACGCGCTCTTCGAGAGCCGCGCCGCGTCGTCGTCGCGCCGGACCAGCTTCTCGTACCGCGCGATCGTCTTCCGCTCGGCCTCCGAGAACGGCGGCGACGCGTCGTCCTCGGCGCCGGCGACCGGCGCGCCCGCGGCGGACGCCCCGCCGAGCGCGAAGGTCCCTCCGACGGTCCACGCGACGATCCACGCGACGATCCGCGCGGCGACCGACCCGGTGACCGATCCGGCGACGGAGGGCCGACCGGCCGCGCTCACGCCTCGTCTCCCCGCGCGTGCCGCCTCGTGATCCACGCGACGCGCTTCTTCCCGAGCCGGAGGACGAAGACCGTCCCGACCGCGTCGCCGCGGCGGCCGCGCCACCGCCGCTCCAGCGCGTTCGGGTCGACGGCGCGCCCGCGCGTCTTCACC
>JBICIB010000341.1:0-4836 GCA_043101415.1 Planctomycetota bacterium JB042
CGGGCCTGGTGCAGGTCCACGTCCCCGCCGGCGCGCCCGACCGCGTCGACGAGAGCCGGATCGGGGCGTCGATCCACCCGTCGGCGCTCCTGGTCGGGAGGTGGCTCTCGCTCGGCTGCAGCTCCGCCGGCCGGATCCAGGTCTCGGCCCTGGTCGACCCCGCGAAGACCCCCGAGGTCGTCTCCTCGGTGTCGGTCGGCCGCTCGGTCTGGATCGACCTCGGCGCGGTCACGAGCGACTTCCGCCCGCCGGTCGTCACCTCGGCCGGACCGATCGCCGGGCCGCTCTTCGGCGTTCCCGGCGTCGGGCCGCTCTTCGCGGGGACCGACCCCCTGACCGGGCTCGTCCCGACCGACGCGGCGGGGAACGTCGAACTCCTGGCGACCGCCGCCATCGAGGTCGACGCGCCAGATCTCCTGAAGCCGGACTTCATCCCGAACGGACCGACGTGGTTCCAGTCGGTCGCGGTCCGGTTCCAGGGGGCGGACGAGGACGCCGGCCTCCCCGGGACGCCGGACCTCTCGTCCGCGACGGCGTGGGTCACCGACGCGACGCTCGTGAACGGCCGCCGGTTCCTGCGCTGGGAGATCCGGTTCGACATGGCCGCGAACGCCGCCGTGCCGCTCGAGCTGACGACGCCCCGCCCGCTGGTGAACCGGCTCCGGATCCCGTTCCGGTTCTGAGGGCGTCACGCGGGCCGGCGGCGCGCCGCCGGCCCCGTCCCGTCACTCGCCGTCGTCCGCCTGGTGCTCCTCGATCGCCTCGTCGATCCCCTCCTTGGCGTCGCCGGCGGTCTCGCTCGAGACCTCGCCGAGCGTCTTCCCCTCCTCGCTCGCCTCCGCCTTGGCGCCGAACGCCTCGCGGACCTTGTTCATCTCCGGCGCCTCGCACCCGACGAGCGACCCCGCCACGACCACCACCGCCAATCCGACTCCGCGACGCATCACGCACCTCCCTGAATGGACGATCCGGCCGTCTCGTCGGCCGGTCGGCCCACCCTAGCGAAGCGAATCGTCGAATTCGCGCGCGGGTCGGGACGCCCGCCCCCTACTTCCGGTAGTCGACGAGGCGGGCGGTCACCTGCATCCCGTTCCCCATCGCGTCGGTCTCGGAGAGGACGATCCAGCCCGGGACGTCCTCGCTGATCCAGCCGACGTTCTGCGTCTCCTTGCCGTCCTGCATCCAGATCGTCTTCGTCCCCTCGCACGACACCGAGCTCCCGGCGACGTCGATCGACTTCGAACCGAGCTCCTCGGTCCGGACGTCCATCTCGGTCTCGCCCTGCGGCTTCGGGTGGAGGCGGGCCATCCACGCCTTCGAGCGCGACAGCACCTGGCCGTTCATCTCGGTCGTCGTCTCCATGAGGAGGACGTCGTCGCGGGCCTCGACGACCTCCTGGGTCATCGTCATCCCGCCGGTCATCTCGAGCTTCGCCATCCAACCGGTGTCGGCGTCGGACCAGCCGTTCCGCTCGGTCCCGGAGACGTCGACGTCCTCGGGTCGGTTGCTCGGCGCGCCGGAGTCGGCCGAGGCGGTCATGGTGGTCGACGACGAGGCGCCGGACGACCCGGACGAGGACGAGGCGGTCCCGCCCGACGACGCGCCGGACGACGAGGACGCGCCGGACGAAGAGGACGCGCCGCCGCTCCCGCCGGAAGAGCCGTCGTTCCCCATCCGCTCGTCGATCCCCGACTTCGCGTCCGACCCGGTCGACGAGGCGACGTCCCCGACCGTCTTCCCCTCCTCGGCCTCCTCGGTCTCGGCGCCGAGCGCCGACCGGACGTCGTTCATCTCCGGCCACTGGAACTGCCCGTCCTGGCAGGCGGGGAGCGAACACGAAACGACGAGCAGGGTGAGTCCGACGCGGCGCATGACGAGCCTCCTTGTGCGATCCTGACGAGGGGAGGATCCGGGTCGGGGGAAGTCCGTTTCGCCGAATCCGGGCCGGGAGGAGGATTCCCGCGGGGTCGCGGCGGCCCGTTCGACTCAGGCCCCCTCGGCCCCCTTCTCGGGGACGATCAGCGGCGGCACCCCGCGCCTCGCCCTCATGCGGTCGATCGTCCGGCGGATGATCGGACGGCGGACGATCCCGAGCTCGAGCCGGCGCTTGCCCGGGAAGTCGACCAGCGCGAGGCCGATCAGGATGGTGAGGATCCCTTGCCCCGGGAGGACGAGCATCGCCACGCCGGCGAGGACGAGGACCGAGCCGAGGACGTTCTTCAGGACGCGCATCACCGGGTGCGCGGGCGGCGCGGGGCGGTCGGCGAACGTGTCGGCGGGGAGCCGGACGACGACGACCGGCAGGAGGAGCAGGCCGACGATCAACAGCACGAACGAGCCGACCCCGACGCCGACCAGGAGTCCGGCGTTCGCCTCGGCCCACGTGCGGACGGTGTCGATCATGGGGGAGGTATAGCAGACCGCCGAGGACGTCCGCCGGGGCCGCCGCGGCCGTTCGCGGCCGATCCGTCCGATTCGGGATAGACTCCCGGGGTGCGCCCCTCGCCGACGCCCCGTTCCGCTCCGCTCGCCCTCCTCGCCCTCGTTCTCGGTCCCGGCTGCGGCGACCCGGCCGGGGAGGAGCGCGAGGCGAAGGCGAAGCACGTCCTGCTCGTCACCGTCGACACCCTCCGCGCCGACCACCTCGCGACGTACGGGGGGCGGCCGTCGGTCTCGCCGGCGATCGACGCGCTGGCGGCCGAAGGGGCGCTGTTCGAACGGTGCCACGCGCCGACGGGGATGACGCTGGCGAGCATGACGGCGATGTTCACGTCGAAGTGGCCGGACGAGACCGGCGTCCGTTCGAACCTCCACCGGCTCCGCGACGAGGAGTGGACGCTCGCCGAGCGGCTGAAGGACGCGGGGTTCCGGTGCCGCGGGTTCACCGCGAACGGCGTCCTGCAGCCGAACAAGAGCGGGATCGACCAGGGGTTCGACGCGCACCGCCGCATCGAGGACGAGCCCTGGCTGACGCACCTCGCGTCGAAGATGCTGCTCGAGGAGTTCGGGAACGACCCGGAACGCCGGGAGTTCCTCTGGGTGCACTACATGGATCCGCACCAGCCGTACCAGCGGCGCGAGCCGTGGGCGACGCGGTTCGATCCGGACTACGACGGCCCGTTCGACGCGGAGGAGGAGACGCTGCAGCGGATCTTCGTCGACAAGGTCGAGCTCACGCCGCGCGACGTGCGGCACGTCGAGGCGGTCTACGACAGCCAGATCCGCCGCGTCGACCAGTTCGTCCGATCGATCCTCTCCGCCCTCGAGAAGTCGGGGCACGCCGACGAGACGCTCGTCGTCTTCTCCGCCGACCACGGCGAGGACCTGTACGACCACAACCGGTACTTCTATCACGCGAACTCGATCTACGGCTCGGTGACGCACGTGCCGCTCGTGTTCCGCCAGCCGGGTCGCGTCCCCGCCGGCGCGCGCGTCGACGACCTGGTCGAGCTGATCGACGTCATGCCGACGATCCTCGCCTGGCTCGGCCTCGACCCGACGGCCGGCGACTGGAAGTCGCACCCGCGCGGCACGGACCTCGGCCCCGCGATGACGTCCGGCGCCGCGGTCGGCAAGGACTTCGCCTTCGCGCAGATCGCGTACCACGTCTACGCGATCCGCTCCCCGGGCTGGTTCTACGTCGAGAACCCGCGCGGCTACATGCCCCGCTCGATCCCGAAGGAGGGGGAGTACGTCATCGCGGAGCGCGAGCTGTACGACCTCGGGGGCGACCCGGACGAGCAGACGAACGTCCTCGCCGAACACCCGGACGTGGCCGACAAGCTGGCGAAGGCGCTCCACGCGTGGAAGGACGACCTGATCTCGGTCGACGCGACCGAGCAGGACCTGACCGACGAGGACCGCGCGCGGCTCGAGGCGCTCGGCTACCTCGGAGGCGGGGAGGACGACGGGGAGTAGGGCGGCCGCCGTCAGCCGCCTTCGAGCAGCGCGTTCAGGGACTCCGGCGCGAGCTCCCGCGGCAAAACGCGCTCCGCGGTCGCGAGAGCGTCGGTCGGCCAGATCCGAGCCCTCCCGTCCCTCGATGCGGTCAGCACCTGCCGGCCGTCGGGGCTGAAGCACGCCGCGACGAGGGGCCGGCCGTGCCCCGCGATCGTCGCCCACTCCGCGCCGTCCGCCACCCTCCACAAGCGCGCCGTCCCGTCGAACGAGCCGGTCACCAGCAGCCGCCCGTCCGGCGTGAGGTCGAGCGCGGTCATCGAGCTGGAGTGGCCGTACAGGTTCTGTTCGACCCCGCCGGTCTCGGTGTCGAAGACGAACGTCCGCCCGCCCCACTTGTAGAGGCCGAAGAGCCGCCGCCCGCTCTCGTCGAACCGGAGCCCGCCGACCGGGCTGACCTGCGGACCGAGCGGGAGGACGCGCGAGCCGTCGACGCTCACCAGGACGGTGTCTCCGCCCTCGAACGACGCGGCTACGGAGCGTCCGTCGGGGTGGAACTCCACCGCGAACACCCGGACCTGGGACGGGCGCATCCGCCGGCCGACGTACAGGACTCTCCCCGGCCCGGCGCCGCTCGCGTCGAAGAGGCGCACCGTCCGGTCGGACGACCCGGCCACGAACGACGCCTCGTCGGGCGAGAAACCGACGCAGGTGACGTCCGCGTCGGCGACGTGCGCGCGCGCCAGCGTGGCGCCGGTCTCGAGGTCGTGCACGACCGCCCGTCCGGCCGCGCCGCCGGTCAGCAGGCGGCGCCCGGACGGGGAGAGCCTCGCGCACAGGATCGCCCCCGCGTGCCCCGCGAGGCTCCGGACGACCTCGCCGGTCGTCGCGCTCGAGATCCGCGCGCGTCCGTCGGCCCCCGCCGTCACCACCCGCGCG
>JBICIB010000342.1:0-3616 GCA_043101415.1 Planctomycetota bacterium JB042
TCCGCCCCGGGACGATCGCCGACGTCCGGATCGAGGACGCCACGGCGCTCACGCTGTTCGGCGACGTCGTCGCGCTCCGGTGACCGACCCGTCCACCTTCTCCGCCCGGCTCGACGAAGCGGTTCGACTCGCCCGCCGCGGCGCCGGCGAGGTCGAGCCGAACCCGCCGGTCGGAGCGGTCGTGATCCGGGACGGCGAGGTCGTCGGCCGGGGCTGGCACGGCTGGTACGGAGGTCCTCACGCGGAGGTGGCGGCGCTCGCGGAGGCCGGCGACCGGTCGCGCGGCGCGACCCTGGTCGTGACCCTCGAACCGTGCTCGACCACCGGGAAGACCCCGCCTTGCGTCGACGCGACGGTGGCGGCGGGGATCGCGCGCGTGGTGGTCGGGGCGACCGATCCGAACCCGCGTCACGCCGGTCGAGGGATGTCGCTCCTGCGGGAGTCCGGGGTGGAGGTCGTCGGCCCGGTCGCCCATCCGGCCTCGGAGGGGCTGCTCGCTCGTTTCCGCCGGCACCTCGACTCCGGGCGGGCGTTCGTGATCGCGAAGTGGGCGGCGACGCTCGACGGGCGGATCGCGACGCGCGGCGGGGAATCGCGCTGGATCTCCGGCGAGGAGTCCCGCGCGCGGGTCCACGAGCTCCGGGGCCGGGTCGACGCGATCGCCGTCGGGCGCGGGACCGTCGACGCCGACGACCCGTCGCTCACCGCCCGCCCCCCGGGCGCGCGGGTCCCGCGCCGCGTCGTGTTCGATCGGCGCCTCCGCCTCCGGGACGACTGGCGCGCCCTCTCGGACGGCGGTCCCGAGGTCCTCCTGGTGCACGGCCCCGAGGCGCCGGCCGACCGCCGCGCGGCGCTCGCCGCGCGGGGCGCGACGCTGGTCGAGGTCTCCGGCGACGCGCCGGCCGCCGTCGCCGCGGCCGTCGGCGTCCTCCGGGAACGGGGGGTCGAGCGCCTGCTGGTCGAGGGCGGGCCGACGCTCCTCGGCGCGTTCCTCGACGCGGAGGTCGTCGACCGGGTCGCGGTGTTCGTCGCCCCGAAGGTGTTCGGCGGCGACGCGCCCGGCGCGGTGGGCGGGGCGGGGATCCTCCGCATCGCGGACGGCCCGGCGTTCGAGGATGGAGCCTGGAGCGTCCGGGGCGAGGACGCGGTCTACGAGGGGTTCGTGGCGTCGCGCGCGCGCTGATCCGCCCGGACGAAGAGCGGGGCCCGGCGAACGGTCGCCGAGCCCCTGGCACTGCACTCTCCGCGAGGACGGGGGCGGTCAGCCGCCGCCCCCCACGGATGGAGGGGGCGGCGCGGCCTCGTACCCGTCGGCGGAGACCCCTTCCTCGGCGAGGAGGAGGCGGATCTCGGCGATGCGTCCGAGGAACGTCCGCGCGAACGCATCGTCCGGCGCGAGCGCGAGGAGCGCGCGGAACTGATGTTCGGCCGTGTCGAGGTCGCCGGTGAAGAACGCCACGTACCCCGCGAGGAGGCGGAGCTCGCCGTCGTTCGGGAGCGACTCGACCGTCACCTCGAGCGCGATCTGGTGCTCGAGCAGGTCGTCCTCGTCGCCGTACAGCTCGCGGAGGTCGGGACCCGCCGACGGCCAGGTCGGGACGATCTCGACCCCGCGCCGGAGCAGGAACGCCGCGTACCCGTACTCGCCGAGCGCGAACAACCCGTTCGCCATCGCGAACTTCGGGATCGCGTTGTCCGGCGCGGCGAGCATCGCGCGCCGGAAGGCGTCGGTCGCCTCGGCGTAGAGTCCGTCGAGGAAGAGCTGCGCCCCCTCCTCGAGCGCGCGCACGGCGGCCTCGATCTCGGACAGCCGGAGCAGCTCGGCCTCGAGGAACGGATCGACGCCCTCTTCGGGGAGTTCGCCGTCGACCGGGACGAACTCCTCGACCACGTCGAACTCGTCGTACGGCTGGTAGACGATCACGTCCCCCTGGTAGACGGGGACGTACGTCGGGACGCAGTGGACGTATCCCGGGTGGACCGAGTAGAGCGGCCACCACGCGCACCACCAGGCGGGGGACCAGCACGGCGCGCCGCCGAACCAGTTCGGATACCAGGAGCACGACGGAGGGTACGCGGACGCGTACGGTCCGTGGAAGTCGCCCTTCCAGAGGTGGCAGTTCCACCAGCCGGGCCCGTGCGGACCGTCGGTCCAGACGTGGTCGTGGTGCCCGTGCTTCTTCTTCCCTTTCCCCTTTCCCTTCCCCTTCCCTTCTTCGCCGTCATCCCCCTTCTCGGGCGCCTCGTCCGCCTGCTCGGCGACGTCCGCGAGCGCGGCTCGCTCGCGCATCTTGCGGAGCCAGCGTTCGCGGGCCTTCGACGGCGAGGCGGAGCCGTCCCGGAAGCTCTCCCGGTACGCGCGCTCCAGCCTCTCGCGGCGGGTCGGCGTCCGGCTGGTCCCGAACGACGTGACGTCGACGACGCGCGTCTCGCCCGACGCGTCCGGCTCCGTCGCGGGTCCGCTCGAGAGCCGCGTGCCGGGCGTGCGCGAGGTTCCCGAGAGCGCCGGGGATCCGTCGCGGAACGGACTCGTCGCGAGCGTCGACCGCTCGACGGCGGGGCGCTCGTACGGAGTGATCGCGGCGCGCGACCGGCTGCGGACCGACGGGACCGACGGCGTCGAGGTCGGCTCGGAGACGTCCGGCGTGGTCTCGACGCGCGGCGTCGACGGGGACGTCCGCGACGTCGTGCGCGCGCCGCTCGACCGCGGCGCGACCAGGATCGGCGTCGAGGAGGACGAGCGGGGAGTCGAGCTCCGGACCGAGCGGCTCGACGCGCCGGACGACCGCGACGACGTCCGGGAGGAGCCGGCGGAGGACGACGGGGTCCGGGAGGACGACGAGCGAGCGGAGGACGCGCGGGACGACCGGGAGGAGCCGGACGACGAGGCGCCGGACGAGCGCGACGACCCCGACGACCCCGACGACCTGGAGGCCCCGGACGACCGCGACGCGCCGCGGGAGGGGGTCGCGGAGGATCCGCGGCTCGAGCCGGACGAGGAGGACGAGGAGGCTCCCTTCTTGCCGCCGCGGACGCGCGAGTGCGAGACCCCCTTCTTTCCCGGCCGGGAGGTGCGCGTCCGTTCGACCGAGGACGGCTCGCCCCGCGCGGCGGACGACCCCTTCTTCCCGCCCGGCGAGGGGGGAGAGGCGACTCCGTCCGCGGCGACGAGCAGGAGCGCCGCCCCGGCGAGGGACGCCAGGACGAGGCGGGAAACGGGCCGATCGAGGCTCGGCATCGCGGTCCTCCGGGAAGCAGCGAGGGGTCGGAGTCATCTCCGTGCTACGGACGAGAGCGGACCCGGCTTCCGGGAATTGTAGCCCGCCGTCGCGATTCGCGCCCCTCCGGGGCCGGCCGACCCGCGGGCGGGGGAGCGACCATGGTCGTGGGAGGCGCCCGAGGGTCTCCCGGGTCGTCGCGCTTCGCGGTTCCGCCTACTCGGGGGATTCGAACAGCGACGCGTACCGCGAGTCCTCGGCCATCTCGCGGAACTCGGGATACTCGGTCGGGAGGTCGGAGAAGTCCCGCGTGGTCAGGCGACGCAGGTACTTCGCCGCGTCGCCGTTCCGGCCCATGCCGGCGGCGGCGCGGGCCAGGGCGAAGTAGACCCGCTCGG
>JBICIB010000343.1:0-4007 GCA_043101415.1 Planctomycetota bacterium JB042
GCTCTTCCGATCTCCGCCGCCTCCGCCGCTCGGTCGAGCACGGCGAGGAGCCGTCCGTGCCCCCGGAGCAGCTCGCGGCGGAACGCGTACCCGTCCTTCCCGACGCGCTCGGCGCATTCGTCGAGGAAGCACTCCTTCGCGAACGCCGTGTTCGAGTGGCCGACCGACCGCCACCACTGCACCGGCACGGCGAGCGAGACCGTGCTGAGCTCCACGCGGAGGTTCGGCACGCCGTGCGGCATGTCGGCCGCCCCTTCGACGGACGTGCTGTCGACACCGTCCTCCAGCATCGCTCCCTCGAACGCCGTCCCGACCGCGATCGACTGGCCGACGATGCGGTGCCTCCAGCCGACGAGCTTCCCGTCCTTCACCGCGCCGGCGACCCCGTTCAGGAACATCGGCCGGTACCAGCCGCCCTTCAGGTCGTCCTCGCGCGTCCAGACCGTCTTCACCGGCACCCCGAGGTCCGCCACCGCCTGCGCCACGCGGATCGCCTCGACCGTGAAGTCGGCCTTCGGGTTCGCGCGCCGGCCGAAGCCGCCGCCGAGGAACGAGTTCTCGAACGTCACGCGCGACGGATCGACCCCGAGCGCCGCGGCCGCGGCGGGATGATCGATCCCGAGGAACTGCGAGCCGGTGACGACGTGGGCCCCGCCGTCCGCCGTCAGCTCCACCATGCAGCTGAGCGGCTCCATCGGCGCGTGCGCCTGGAACGGCACCTCGTAGATCGCCTCGAACAGCTCGTCGGCGTCCACGGCCGCCGCCTCGAAGTCGCCGTCCGAGCGGACCACGCGCCCCGGCCGCTCGGCGAGGCGCGTGTACTCGCGACGGAGGCGCGCGGTGTCGATCGACGCGCCGAGGCCGCCGTTCCATTCGACGACGAGCGCCTCGCGGCCCTTCTTCGCCGCCCAGAACCCGTCGGCGACGACCGCGACCCCGCTCTCCACCTCCACCACCCGACGGACCCCCGGGACCCGGAGCGCGGCATCCGGGTCGAGCCGCTTCACGGACCCGCCGAAGGTCGGCGGGCGCTCCACCATCGCCACCAGCATGCCCGGCCGGCGTTGGTCGAGGCTGAAGACCGCCGTCCCCCGGACCTTCGCCGGAGAGTCGACGCGAGACGTCGAACGACCGATCCGCCGGAACTCCGAGCGATCCTTCAGGGCGACCTCCGCGGGCACCGGCCGCGCGGCCGCCGCCGCGGCGAGCGACCCGTAGCTCCGCTCCGCCGAGCCGTCGCGCCGGACGACCTTCCCGTCGCGCGCGAAGCACTCGTCCGCGTCGACCCCCCACTCGGCCGCCGCGGCCGCGACGAGCATCGTGCGCGCGACCGCGCCCGCCTGCCTCATCTGGTCGAACGAAGTCCAGGTGCTCGTGCTCCCTCCCGTCCCCTGCACTCCGTAGAGCGAGTGCCGGTACGCGGGACCGGACGGCGCGGGGACGACGTCGATCGCGGCGACGTCGATCTCCAACTCTTCCGCCACGGCGATGGCCAGGCCGGTGTGGATCCCCTGCCCCATCTCGTCGTGCTTCGCGAGGAGGGTGACCCCGCCGTCCCGGTCGACGCGGAGGAAGGCGTTCGGGGCGAACTCGGCGGCGTCCTCGACGCTCGAGAACGGCCGCGCGACGAGCCGAGGACCGAACCAGAGCGCCAGGACGAGCCCGCCGCCCGACCCGGCGGCGCCGCGGAGGAAGGCGCGGCGCGAGAGCGCCTCGCGACGCGCGTCGTCTGGCCGGCTCATCGGTCCTCCTCCCGGGCGGCCAGGGCGCGGGCCGCGCCGCGGATCGCCTCCCGGATGCGCGTGTACGTGCCGCAGCGGCAGAGGTTGCCGCTCATCGCCGCGTCGACGTCGTCGTCGGTCGGCGCGGGCTTCTCCTTCAGGAGCGCCACCGCGGACATGCACTGTCCCGGCTGACACCAGCCGCACTGGACGACCTCCTCGCCGATCCACGCCTCGACGACGGCGCGGCCGACCTCGGTCTCCTCGATCGACTCGACGGTCCGGATCTCCTTCCCGGCGGCGTACCGGATCGGGAAGGCGCACGCCCGGACCGCGCGGCCGTCGACGTGGACGGTGCAGGCGCCGCAGAGCGCACGCCCGCACCCGAACTTCGTGCCGACGAGACCCAGTTCGTCTCGCAGCACCCAGAGGAGCGGCGTGTCCGGCGTCGACTCGACGCGGACCGCCGTTCCGTTGATGGTCGTCTCGATCGGCATGATTCGTCCGGTGGGTCGGAGGAGGGAGATCAGAAGCTGCTGGTCACGCCGGGCGTCGGCGACGGCGCGCCGCCGTCGATCCAGATGTCGAGGAGTTCCACGAACCGGGAATGCGGGATCGGAACGGCCTTGCGCCCCGGCCCCGGGTTCCATCCCCAGAGGACGAGCGGATCGCTCGCCATGTGCTCGCGCAGGTCGTCCAGCGACCGGTCGCCGTTCTTCCTCGGATCCTTGAGCGCCTCCGCGAGGTCGTGGTCGTCGAGCCCGACCCACCCCATCGAGCGCGGCGCGAGGTGCCAGTGCGGAGCGCCGGGGATGCGCGCGAGCGGCTGGTTCTCGTCCCGATGGCAGGTGTCGCACCGCTGGCCGACGCGGCCGTGCCCGTCGTCGCCGCGCTGCACGTTCATGTCGTGGCGCCGCGCGTCGTCCCCCACCGTCGGTCGATCGTCGGACGGATGACAATTCAGACAACGCGGATGACGGAGGACGCGAGCGATGTCGCCGAACGCGGACTCGGCGTCGACCGACCTCTCCTCGGAGGGCGGCACCGGACGCGCGAGGGCGAGCGGGATCCCGACCAGGAGCGCGGCGAGCACCGCGAGACGGGACCGGGGGACGGACGTTCGGCGGGCGGACATACGCGGCTCCTCGAGTGGATCGGGCAGGACATCCGGTCACCAACGACGGATCCAAGGTAGACCGCCGCCGCTCCGCCGTCCATTCGATCCGCCCGCTCCCCCCCCCTTGACGCGGTCTTCACCGAGCGGGATCGCCCGAAGTCGACAAGCCGCCCCCTCACCCCCGCCAGCGCGGGACCCGCTCCTTCATCGTGACGAACCCGAGCGCCGCGAACAGCCGCTCGACCTCGTCCCGGTCCGCGCCTCGCCACGCGAGCTCGTCGAGCGTCGCCGCCGCCGGCGCGTCGCGCGCGACGGTCGCCAGCTCGCGCGAGAGGAAGGCGAGGTCGCGCCCGTCGGCGAGCTTCCGCGCCACGCTCTTCGCGCCGCGGATCGCGAGCGACCCGACCCGCTCCAGGTCGGCGTAGACGTCCTCCAGCGCGTCGAACTCGGCGAGCAGGAGGGCGGCGGTCTTCTTCCCGATCCCCTTCACGCCGGGGATGTCGTCGACCGAGTCGCCGGCGAGGCCGAGGAAGTCCGGGATCCGCTCGGGGCGGACGCCGTACTTGGTGACGACGTCGTTCGGCCCGTACCGCACCCCCTTCCCGAAGTCGTACCAGGTCACGCGGTCGGTGACGAGCTGCGCGAGGTCCTTGTCCGCGGTCACCACGACGACCGAGTGTCCCGCGTCCGCGAGCGGGGCGCAGAGCGTCGCGATCAGGTCGTCCGCCTCGTACCGCGAGTCGACGAACGTCGCCGCCCCGAGCGCCCGCGCCACCTCCTGACAACGCGCGAGCTGCCCCACCAGCTCGACCGGCGGCTCCTCCCGCGACGACTTGTACGCCGGATAGATCTCGTTCCGGAAGCTCGTGTTCAACGACTCGTCGAACGCCACCCCGACGTGCGTCGGCGACTCCTCGGCGAAGAACCGCAGCAGCATCGAAGCGAACCCCCGCACGACCTGGACGGGCGAACCGTCGGGGCCGGTGAGGTCGGGGAGGGAGAAGTAGGCGCGGAAGAGGTACGGCGACGCGTCGACGAGATGGATCGTTGGCATCGGACGGGTTGTATCACACGCTGCGCGGGCCGGTGACACCGCTGCGCGGGGCGGGGTCCACTGCGCGTGGAGCGATGGGCCGCTGCGCGGGGCGGTCCGCTGCGCGCGGGGCGGT
>JBICIB010000344.1:0-8745 GCA_043101415.1 Planctomycetota bacterium JB042
CCCGACGCCTACGCGTCCGTCGTCACCATCAGCGCGGGGCCGAGGCCGGTCTCGACCTTCTCCTTGTTCCGCGCGGTCACCCGGACCGCGTAGGTCGTGGCCGGCGAGAGTCCCTTCAGCGTCGGCGTCCCCCACGCCTTCGCGGTCCGCCAGACGGGCTCGGTCGACGGCTTCCCCTTCGCGTTCACCCAGACGCCGTCGGTCTCGTTCCGGATCGCGTACTCGACGCTCTTCGGGTTGTCGACGACGTCGAGCGCGACCTTCGCCTTCGTCGCGGTCGTCTTCACCTCGGCCGGCGCCCCCGGCGTCCGCGCCCGCGTCCGGAACGTCGCCTCCTCGCTCCACGCCGTCTCGTTCGGCACCCCGGCGCCGTCGCGCGCGCGCACCCGGTAGCGGAGCTTCCGATCCGGCGACAACCCTTCGTCGAGGAACGTCGGCGACGCCCCCCAGTCCCGATCGTCCCCGCCGTGCTTCTTCCCCGCGACGCACTCGAACCGATACTCGACGTTCGGCGTGTCGTCCGCCGCCGCGGTGGCGACCAGGCTCACCGAGTCCGCGGTCACCCCGCTCGACGCGTCGACCTCCGCCGGGTTCGGCGTCGGCGGCATGAAGTCGAACCCGAGGTCGAGCCGGCCGGCGCCCGCCTCGTCCGCGGTCGCGCCCGGAACCGCGAGCGCCGCCGCGACCAGGCGCTCCTCGATTCCGTCCGGACCGAGGCCCGGGTTCGCCGATTTCACCACGCACGCCGCCCCCGCGACGTGCGGCGCCGCGGCGGAGGTCCCGAAGAACGGATCGAACCCCGCGACCGCGCCCGTCGTCCCGTCCGGCCCCACCATCGTCGGTTTCGGCACCCCGGAGAGGTTCGGCCCGCGGGACGAGAACGGCTCGACCGGACCGGTCGTCCATTGCGTGACCCTGAGCGCGCCGACCGTCAGCGCCTTCGCCGCGTCCCCCGGCGTCTGCAGGCTCGACTCGGGCACCCCGTTCCCGTCGACGACCGCGTGCGACGCGAAGATCGCGATCCGCGGCGGCGACTTCTTCACCCGGTTCACGAACGCCGCGTACCTCCCGGTCGACGGCGCCTCGAACGTCACCACCTCGACCGGGGCGAGCGCGCCGTTCTGGGTCGTGGTCGAGAACCCCTGCAGCGTGTCCGGGCCGGGCGGCACCGGGTTCCCGGCCGTGCCGACCCAGTAGACCGCCAGGTCGAGGTCGATCTTCGAGTCCGGGAAGTCGTCCCACACCAGCCAGACCCCGACGTCGCTCCCGGCGGTCGCCTCGATCGTCAGCCCCTCGTCCCCCGGCGCGAAGTCGAGGAAGTCGTCCCCGTCCGGATCGCTCCAGTCCCCCAGCCAGTGGGCATCCCCCGCGTTCCCCGCCGAGACCACCGGCAGGACCCCCTTCTTACGGACCTTCTTCACCGCCTTCGCCGCCGTCCCCGTCCCGTCGGAGAAGTTCGACCCCGGGAAACCGATCGAGAGGTTCACCACGTCCGCCTTCTTCTTCGCCACCCAATCGAGCGCGTCGTCGAAGTGCGAGAGGTTCGAGATCTTCACCAGCAGCAGGTCGGCGTCCGGGGCCATCTGGTGCGCGATCTCCGCGACCGCCGCCCCGTGCTTCGACGACTTCTCGAGGCCCGACGACGTGAAGTCCTTCGTCGCCTTGGGCGCCGGGAGCGCCCCCGAGCCGATCAGCTCCGACAGCCCGGAGAACCCGGCGTCGACGATCGCCAGACGGCACCCCTCTCCCCGCGCCCCCGCCGCGTGCGCCAGGCCCGCGCCGGTCAGCGCGACCCCTTCCGAGAGCCGCGTCGGCACCGCGGGGACGGGGAGGCGGAGGCCGGCGACCGCGGGGTCGGCGAGGCGCGCCGCCACCTCGTCGAGCCGCAGCGCCCGGACTCGGACGGTGCCGTCCGCACCGACGATCTCGACCTCGACGCGGCCGTCCGGCGTGCGGTCGATCCCCCGGCGCACGGCCTCCGCGGAGGCGGCGACCGGCCCGCCCCGGCGCGCGGCGCGCAGCAGGCCGGCGAGGTGGGGACCGACGCGGCGCTCGACCTCGGGTGCGGGCGCCGGCCACGCGGCGGCGTCGATCGACTCGGCGCCCGCCGGCGCGGCGACGGCCGGCAAGCCGAGGAGGAGGGCGAGGAGGAACGGGCCGGCGGCGGCCCGGGACCGGGGATCGTGCGAACTCATGGGTGACCTCTCACCCGACGATCATGCCCGATCCCTGCGCGGGCGTCAGCTGCCGCTCGCCGGCTCCTCGCCGCGGAGCTGCGGCGGGAGCTGCGGCCCCGGGTCCTCGAGGATCTTCTTCACCTCGGCCGCGTCCTCGGTCCGGCCGACCGCGGTGTACGCCTCGAACAGCGCCTCCAGCACGTCGCCGAGCACCTCGCCGAACTGGTTCTCCTCGGCGCGTTCCCGGGCGCGCTCGAGGAGCACGACGGCGGCCTCCTCCTCCATCATCGACTCGACGTTCCGGAGCGCCCACGCCCGCTGGACCTCGACGTAGCACAGGAACTGCTTCCCCTGCTTCGCCGCGTCCGAGCCCTCGGGGGACGCCGCGACCATGCGCTCGAGGACGGTCTCGAGCTCCCCGAGCTCGCGGCGGCCGTCCGACTCCTGGCCGGGGACGCGGAGCTTCGTCTTGGCGATGTCGAACCGGAGCTGCGGCACCAGGCCGGCGTACCGTCCGCTGGCGTCCTGCTCGAGCAGCCGCATCGCGGTCTCGAACTGCGAGATCGCCTGCGCGTACCGCTCGGCCTCGAGGTGGCAGACCCCCTTCATGCGGACCATCGACGCGTCGACGAGCTGGAGCTCCTTCTCGGCGCTCTTCAGCGAGTTCAGCGCGTCGTCCGGGCGCCCCTGCCGGATGATCTCCATCGCCAACGCGCACTGGACCTGCGCGCCGTTGAAGCCGAGCTCGGCCGCGCGGCGGTAGGCGCGCTCGGCCTCCTCGTGGTTCCCCATCCGGCCGACCACCCGGCCGTAGCCGACGTGGAAGAATCCGTTGTCCTTGTGGAGCGCGAGCAGCTCCTGGAAGAGGCGGAGGGTGACGACGTTCACCTTCCCCTGCCCGACGAGGAGCTGGCTGATCCGGAAGAAGACGTCGGGGTGCGCCGGGTTCAGGCGGACCGTCTCCTGATAGTCCTTCAGCGCCTCCTCCCACCGGTCGCCGTACGCCTCGTGGGTCACGAAGCCGCGGTTGAACCACGCCTGGTCGAAGTCGGGGTAGAGCTGAACCAGCTTGTCGAACTCGGAGTACGCGGCGTCGAACGACGCCATCGCCGCGTCCTCGTCGCCCTTCTCGCGGTGATCCGTCGCCATGGAGAGGTGGTAGAGGCCGCGGTAGAGATCGACGGCCCGCTGGGCCTCGACGTTCTCGGACGTTCCGCGCGCGTCCCAGGCGTCGATCCGCGCCTTGCCGGACTCGAGGTCCCCGGACTTGAAGTCGATCTGGATCGCGAGCGCGATCAACCCGTCGTCTTCCGGGTGCGCCAGCAGCTCGCGCTCGACGAGCTGCTTCGCCTGGTCGAGCCGCTCGGTGGCGAGGTACATCACGCCGAGCTCGACCGCGGCCGCGACGTCCTGCGGGTTGTCGGCCGCGTACTCCTCCATCATCGTGAGGAGCTCGCCGATCGCCTGCTCGCGCGACGCCTCGTCCTCGGTCGACGACGCGCGCGCCAGGACCAGCGCGATCCGGCGCTTCACGTCCGCCCGCACCGCCTCCCAGGCGTCCCCCTCGGGGATCTGTTCCTCGGCCCGACGGAGGATCTCCATCCCCTCCCGGAACTGGCCGGTCTCGGCGAGGACCGACCCGAGCTGGAGCTGCGCGAGCATGAACTCCGGCATGATCCGGACCGCCCGCCCGAAGTCGGAGGCGGCCGCGCCGAGGCTCTCCCGGCTCCCTTCGTACGCCTGCTTCCGGGCGAGCTCGCCGCGCTGGTACCAGGCGCGCGCCGAGTCGGGCGCGGTCACCACCATGTCGCGGTAGAGCGTGTCGATCGAGCGGTACTTCGCGTTCCGGAACTGGGTCGCGAGGACGAACGCGACGACCACCGCCACGATCAGCCCGCGGACGACGCCGTGCGCCGTGTCCCCCTTCGCCTTCATCCGGGAGAGGAGGCGGTCGAGGAGGACCGCCGCCGCCACCGAGAGCCCCACCGTCGGGAGGTAGAGGAGGCGCTCTCCGAAGATCGTGCCGATCGGGACGAGGATGTTCGAGACCGCGCCGAACGTGAACAGGAACGCCAGCAGCCCGAACCCGAGCGCGGGCGTCCGCCGCATCGCGACGAACCCCCAGACCGTCGTCGCGCCGACCACGAGCAGCGCGACCAGCGCCGCCGGGTCGAAGAGGGACCGCGCGATCGGGAGCTGGTTGAACGAGTAGTCGGCGGACTGGCCGATCGGGACCAGGAAGAGCTGCAGCGAGCGGGCGTACAGCATCGCGCCGGTCGCGAGCCGCGCCACGAACCCCTCGTGCATCAGCGGGTTGTCGAGCTTGGTGATGAACGTCGCGTCCGGCGCGAGGCGACCGAACAGCTTCCACCGGATGAAGAGGTTGACGCCGATCACCGCCGCGCACGCGCCGAGCATCGCCAGCCGCCGCCCCCACGGAGGAGCGTCCTTCCGCACGAGGTCGACGAGGATCAACAGCACGAGGACGGTCGCCGCCCCCTCCTTGGTGAAGATCGCCGCCGCGAACGCGAGCACCGCCAGCAGCAGACGCCCGGGCCGGAGCCCCGCGTCCGTCGCCGCCCCGCAGTAGAGGACGACCGAGAGGAGCCCGAGGAAGACCGACTGCGTCTCGCCGAGGCCGGCGACGTACGCGATCGCCTCGGCGTGCAGCGGATGGACGGCGAACACGATCCCCGCGAGCGCCGCCACCCCCCGCCGGCGGGTGAGGATCCACCCGAGGCGGAACACGAGCACCGCCGAGAGGACGTGGAAGAGGAGGTTCAGCAGGTTGAACGGCAGCGACCCGTCCCCGAACGTCACCCGGAGCACGCCCATCGGCCAGAGCATGAGCGGCCGGTAGAGCGCCTGCCCGAGGACCTGGCGCGACGCGTCGACCCGCTTGTTGACGCCGTCCCAGAACCCCTCCGTGAAGAGGGCGTTCAGGGCGAGGACCTTCGCCGGGAGCGACTCCTCCGCCGCGGCCTCTTCGAAGGTGCCGTTCGACTTGACGAGGACCTGGGCGTCGTAGACGAGGTCGTTCCGGAGCGCGTTGAACCCGGACAGCAGCGCGAGCACCGCCACCAGGATCCAGAGCCTGCCGGGCTGGGTGGCCGTCGACTCGGTCATGAAGGTCTCCTAGGGAGCACGTCCGGCTCCGGGTCCAGAATCGTCGCGTGCCGGGCCGAGCCGCGCCAGGAGCGCCATCCCATCCCGAGCGGCCTCCGCCCCGCCGACGAGCCCTCCGAGCTCGACCGCGGCCCGCACGTCCTTGAGCGCCGCGCCGCATCGAAGCGCACCTCGGAGGTGCGATTCGAGCTGGAGCGGGAGCCGGCCCGCGGTCAGGGCGCAGACGGCCAGCAGCTCTCGGGTCCGCGCCTCGAGGCGGGGCCGGGCGAGGATGCGCCCGTAGGCGTCCTCGAGCACCGCCTCTTCGAGGACGGGGTGGAAACGGCGTAGTATGCCCCGAACCGGGGCCGCCTGCTCGCCGTAGATACGTTCGAACAGCGACTTCCCGCTGAAGCCCTTTCCGGAGTCCGGCTCGTCGACGGGCTCCGCCAGCCCTCCCGCCGCCTCGTCGAGCCGCCGGAACGCCTCGATCGCCCGGGGGAAGCCGCAGAAGAGGTGGGCCGACAGCGCGCCCTCGCGCAGGACGTCGATCGGCACGCCGATCCCCAGCGCCTCGCGGTAGACGTCCCCCAACGCGTCGAGGCTCCCGGCCGCCGCGTGGGCGAGCGCGAGGGCCGCGGCGGCCACGTCGGGCGGCAGCGGACCCGCGTGGAGGACGTCGCGCAGGGAGGGAGGGGTCAAGGCGGGGCGGCGGGCCGGAGGACGGTCCGCGGGGGCTTCAACGGGGGCGAAGGTCGAAACGTACGGACCCTACTGAAGGGCCGCGGAGCGCGTCAAACGCTTGTCTTGACAGTTTCTGCGAGCGCCGTTGGAATCCCGGGTTCGCTCCCGCTCGAAGCCTGCACTGCCAAGGAGTTCCTCCATGTCCTCGTTCACCCTCGCCCTGTTCGCCGCGGCGGCGCTCGTCACGCCGCAGGAGGCGCCGAAGCCGGCCGAGCCGCAGGCCCAGCCGGCGACGCCCCAGATCAAGCTCGGCGGGGCCGGCCAGGCGCCCGCCGCGCCGTCGCGAGGCATCCCGGACATCAAGGAGTACCGGAAGGGCGCGGACGGGTCGCCGTACATCCGGCGGTTCGAGGACGTCCGGCGGCTCGACCTGTCGACGATCGACTTCGAGGCGCCGATCCTGGCCAAGGTGAACGGCCGGGACGTCACGCGGGACGAGTTCCTCCTCTGGTACTGCCTGAACGCCGGCCAGAACGGGATCCTGCGGGCGCAGCTCGACATCCTGACCCGCAAGGGGATGGAGCGGCTCGTCCAGGAGGGCGGCCAGGTCGAGGACGCCGCGGTCGGGGACGACGAGGTCCAGGCGAAGATCGACGCCGAGGAGAACCTCGCGCGGGCGCAGGGCGAGGACGCGCTGAAGGCGTACAAGGACCGGATCGAGAACACCCTCGGCTGGGATCGGTACCGCCAGTACGTCAAGACGCACCTCCAGAACGAGCGGCTCCTCCTGCCGCCGATCAAGTCGGTCGAGGAGGGAGGCGAGCCGATGGGCCTCCCGATCGAGGCGGCCGAGCTGCTCGACGACCAGCCGGAGCTGCGGGACTACCTGAACAACAGCTACCTGAGCGGCCAGGACTTCCCGGCGATGTTCCGGACGCAGTTCCTGAAGATGCTGCAGCAGAAGATGATCGAGCGCGCGGACATCCAGTACGCCCTCGAGAACGACCTCCCGCCGGGCGTCTACATGACGGTCGAGGGCGAGCCGGTCACCGTCGAGGAGATCCTCGCGTTCACCCCGGTCCACCTCGAGGTCCGGGACGGCGCGCTGCACCTCTGCCTCCTGTATCGCGCGCTCGACGACGCGATCGCCGAGGCCGGCTTCACGCTGAGCAACGAGGAGTTCGAGACGCTGTTCGAGTCGCACCGGCAGGAGTACGAGGGGACCCTGTTCCCGCTCCCGAACCTGATCGGGCTGCGCGGCTTCTTCAACATGTCGGAGTACCGCGAGTACTACCGCCGCCGCTGCGCCTTCGAGAAGATGATGAACGACGTCATCACGGAGGAGGACCTCCGGAACCACCACGAGCAGTACGGCCGCCTCTTCTACGAGAGCGGCAAGGTCGACAACGAGGTCTACTGGATCTCGCTCGTCGACACCGAGCAGAAGTACGGGCTCGAGGGGAAGGCGGCCTGGGACAAGGCGTACGAGCGGATCGAGAAGGTGAAGGAGGCGGTCCTCGCCGGCACGAGCCCGTCCGAGGTGCGCGCCGAGCTCTGCTCGCCCGACCGCGGCTTCCCGAAGGGGAACACCGACTACAAGATGCGGAACGAGCTGCGCCAGGCGTACTCCGAGAACGACTACCTGATCTACATCACCGGCTACTCGCTGGCGGACGACGTCTTCTACAACCGGGTCGAGGGCGAGCTCGTCGGTCCGGTCCGGATGGACAAGGCGATCCTGCCGGGGATGCGCGATTCGCTCGGGTACATGTACGTCCAGGTGAAGGACTACCAGAAGACGCAGCCGCTGAAGAGCTTCGACGCGCAGCGCCCGCTGGTGGAGAGCGACTACTTCGACCTGCGGTTCACGTACTTCGCGCACGACTGCTTCAAGAACGCGCAGATCGAGCTGACGGCGGCCGGCTCCTGAGAGGGGCTTGCGCCGACATGCGGCTCCTCCGGCACGGGGGGCTCCGTCCCGACCTGAACATGGCGCTCGACGAGGCGCTCGGGACGGAGCCCCCCGTGCTCCGTCTCTACGCCTGGGAACCACCGGCGATCTCGATCGGGTACTTCCAGGCGGCGGCGGCGTTCCCGGAGGAACGGCTGGCGAGGGACGGGATGCGGCTGGTGCGGAGGGTGACCGGCGGGGCCGCGATCGATCACACGGACGACCTGACGTACTCGGTGATCGCGCACCCGGACGCGGCGCTGTTCGCGGGGGACGTGCCCGCGTCGTACTTCCGGATCCACGAGGCGATCGCCGCCGGGTTGAGAGGGTTGGGCGTGGAGACCGCGCCGCGGACCGACCGCCCGGTCGTGTCCGACTCCGGACGCGCGGGAGAGGTCGTCTGCTTCCACAAGGCGACGGCGTTCGACCTGGTCTGGGACGGGCGGAAGATCGTCGGGTCGGCGCAGCGGAGGACGCGGGAGCGCGTGATCCACCACGGGTCGATCCCGCGGCGGCGGAACCGTCTGGCGGGAGAGGCCGCGTCGTTGGAGGACGCGCTCGGCCGGGTGCCGGGGTACGACGAGGTCGCGGACGCGCTCGAGACAGGGTTCGCGAACGCGCTGGGGTTGCGGCTCGAGCGGGGAGAGGTGACGGCGGAGGAGACGGCGGCGGCGGAGAGGATCGCGCGGGAGAAGTTCGGGAACGCGGAGTGGACTCGGCGGCGGTAGAGGGTCGGGGTCGGGGTCGGGGTGGGGTCGGGGTGGTTTCCGGGCGGGGAGAGCTCCGGTTCGGGGTCTGGCCAGGCCGATTGGGGCGCCCGCCCCGGCC
>JBICIB010000345.1:0-6657 GCA_043101415.1 Planctomycetota bacterium JB042
TCTCGGCTCGAACGGCGCCTCGGGCCCCGATCGCTGCATCATCACGAGCACCGCCGCCGCCGCGACGATTCCGCCGCCCACCCACGCCGCCGTCGCCTTCATCGCCGTCGCTCCCGAGAGGGCCGCCCCGATCGCTCCGGCCGCCGCCCCCTCGGGGCGGACGAGCGGAACGAGCCAGGCGCACCAGGCCGCTCGATCCCCTCCGTGGCGGGCGTCGAGGTCGAGGCGCAGCCGCTCATGGCCGCGCTTCAGCCGCGTCTTCACCGTCTCGACCGGCAGGTCGAGACGTCGCGCGATCGCCTTCGGAGGGAGCTCCTTGAACCAGCGGAGCAGGACGACGGTCCGGTACGGCTCGTCGAGGCGCATCACCGCTTCGACGACCTCGCGGCGGCGCGCCTCGAGGGCGAGGAACTCCTCGGCCGGCGGGAGCGGCGGCGGGGACTCCGCCTCCGCCTCCCGTCGGCGTCGGAGCTCCTCGTCCCGGAGCGCGCGGCGCGCGAAGTTCCGGGTCACCGCGGCGAGCCAGCCGCGCAGCCGCGAGGGCTCGCGCGGCCCGCCGCCCAACGCCGCGACCCAGGTCTGCTGCTCGACGTCGTCGACCCGCGACTCGTCGAGGAGGAGCCGCCGGGCGAGACCGCGGACGAAGCCGCGGTGCGACAGGAGCTGCTCGGGATCCATCGTCTCGTTCCTCACGGGGAGGAGGATCCGCGGGCGGGGCGAGAGGGTTCGGAAATCCGGGCCGCGGCGGGAGGAATCGTAGACCGGCCGGAGGCGGGACGGGGACGCCGCCGGGCGGACGGCCCGGATCGGCGCGAATTCGCGCGTGACGCGGGGGCGGGGACGACCTTTCCGGGGAGACGGAGGTCCCTTCATGTCGAACCCGTCCCTCGCCCCGCTCGCGTTCCTCGCGCTCTCCCCCCTCGCCGCGCCGCAGGGGCTGGAGGAGGTCCCCTCGTGGTCGTTCTCGGTCGAGTCCCCGGCCGCCGCCACCGGCGGCGAGCTGGAGCCGGCGGGGGACGTCGACGGGGACGGCTACGTCGACTTCCTGGTGTCGGCGCGCGGCTTCGTCCACCCCTCGGCCGGGCAGAACGGGAGCGGAGCCGCGTTCCTGTTCCGCGGCCGACCGGGCGGACCGGCGGCGACGCCGGACTGGGAGATCTGGCCGTCGACGTTCGCGGAGAGCGGGGTCGGCTCGGACGTCGCCGGGATCGGGGACGTGAACGCCGACGGGTTCGCCGACGTCGCGGTCTCCTCGGTCGGCACCTCGCTCCCTCCGAACCAGACCGGGACGGTCTGGGTGTGGCACGGCGCCGCCGGCGGGCCGAACGGGTTCGTCGACACGAGCGTGCAGTCGGCGGACTGGCGCGCGGTCGGCGACACGCCGTTCGAGGCGCTCGGGACGTCGCTCGGCGCGGCGGGCGACGTGACCGGGGACGGGGTCGACGACCTCGTGGTCGGCGCGGAGCATCACCACGCGGCCGGCGCGGCGCAGGTCGGCCGGGTCCTCGTGTGGGCCGGCGCCGCCGGGTCCGGCCTCGCGGGCGGCGTCGACGGGACGCCGGCGAACGCGCACTGGGACGTCGTCGGGACGTTCGCGCAGCAGGAACTCGGGCACGACGTCCTGGGGGCGGGCGACCTCGACGGCGACGGCGCGGACGACCTCGCGCTGGTCGCCCGCCGCGCCGTCGACCCGACCCGGCCGGGCGAGGTGTTCGTCTTCCGGGGGCCGCTCGCGGGGACCGAGACGCTCGCGCAGGCCGCCGCGACGTTCCGCGCGGACGGGTACGCCGTGAACACGACGATGTCGCTCGCGGAGGGGCTGGCCGCCGGCGACCTCGACCTCGACGGCCGCGCCGAGCTGCTGGTCGGCGCTCCGTCGGCGAAGGACGCGAGCGGGCTCGCGAAGGGGATCGTGTTCGTGCTCGCGTTCGCCGGGGGCGGCCTGGTGGAGCGCCAGGCGCTGGTCGGACCGAAGATCCACGGCTCGTTCGGCGCGGCGATCGCCGTCGGCGACTTCGACGGCGACGCGCTGCCGGACCTGGCGGTCGGCGAGCCGACGTTCACCGACCCCGGCGCGCCGTGCGGGGCGATCGCCCAGGGGGGCGCCCACGGCTGGCGCGTCGAGGCCCCGGCCGCCGGCGGCCCGCTCTTCCTCGGCGCGCCGGACTGGACGTTCTCCGGGACGCGGACGTTCGGCCAGGTGGGCCGGACGCTCGCCGCGGTCACCAGCGTCGACGAGGACGTCTCGTCCGATCTGCTGGTCGGCGCCCCGATGCTCACGATCGACGTCTCCGGCCAGTCGGTGAACGGCGCCGGCCGCGCCTGGCTCTTCCGCGGCGACGGCCCGGTCGAGACGGGATGCCTCTCGCACGCCCCGGACTGGACGGTCGAGGGGACGCCGGGGATCCGGCTCGGAACGTCGGTGGCGGTGATCGGGGACGTGAACGGCGACGGGTACGACGACTTCGCGTACGGCAACGAGGACGACTTCGTCCCGGGGAGCGACGCCTCCGGTTCGGTCCGGGTGCACCTCGGCGGCCCGGACGGACCGTGCCCGACGCCGTCGTGGGTCCGGTACGGCGGCGCGGACCAGCGCTACGGCAGCTCGGTCGCGGCCGCGGGCGACGTCGACGCCGACGGCTTCCCCGACCTGCTGATCGGCGCGCCGGGGACGCACGACCCGGGGTTCCTCCAGTCGCCGGGGACGTACAGCGGCGGACACGCGGCGGTCCATCGCTCCCTCGGCGCGAGCGGGTTCGGGTGCGGGTCGACGAGCCTGGAGGGCCTGCCGTCGTGGACCGCGGCGACCGCGGCCGGGACGACGGCGACGCTCTTCGGGATCGCGGTCCGCGGCGCCGGGGACGTCGACGGCGACGGGTTCGACGACGTGCTGGTCGGCGACCGCGGCGGTCCGTCCACGGGGGCGGCGCCCGTCCCCGGCCGCGCCTTCCTCTGGCGCGGCGCGGCGGGCGGCGTGAACGGCGGCGTCCCGGGGAACGTCGGGAACGCGGACTGGACGGCGATCTCCGACCAGACGGGCGCGGCGTTCGGGACCGGGTTCGGGACGCGGATCGCGGCCGCCGACCTCGACGGCGACGGACTCTCCGACGTGGTCCTCGGCGCGCCGTGGCGCGACGTCGGCGGCGCGGCCGCCGCCGGAGCGGTCTTCGTCTGGCGGGGGCGCGCGGGACAGCCTCCCGGCGGAGCGACGTTCGTCGGCCCGGGGAGCGAGGACTGGTCGGTCTTCGGCACGGCGGCGCTGGAGGTCGTCGGCGATCGCGTCGCGGCGGGCGAGATCGACGGCGCGGCGCCGGCCGAACTGATCGTGAAGGGCGAGCAGGACGCGCTCTGGCTCTTCCGCGGGACGCCGGGCGGACCCGGACCGATCGCCGACCAGGCGATCGCGCTCCCGACCGCCGGGGTGGTCGGGCTCGACGTGATCGGCGACTTCGACGGCGACGGCCACGGCGACCTCGGGGTCGGGCTGAAGTACGCGTCGAACCCGACGCCGTCCGAGGGGATGCTGGTCGTCCTCCGCGGCGGGAGCGGCGGCGTCTCCCCGCACCCGTTCCTCCGGTCCGAGGGAGAGCTCTACCGCGCCACGCTCGGCCACGCGCTCGCCGGCGGCGACGTCGACGGGGACGGGCGCGCGGACCTCGTCGCGAGCGCCCCCGGCTGGTCGACGTCCCCCTTCGCCGCGCCGTCCGCGCCGGAGGGACAGGTTCGACTGCACCTCGGTCGGAGCGGCCCGCTCGTGGAGGCGACGCCGTCGACGCCGAACGAGCTCGACACGCTGCTCGTCGTGCACCAGGGCGGCGTCCCCGGGAATCCGATCGGACTGGCGGCGCTCCTGCCGGTCGGGGAGGGCGACGTGCTCGTCCCGCTCTGGCCGCTGGTGCCGATCGGGACGATCGGGGCGGACGGGTGCTGGTCGACGCCGTTCCCGCTCCCCGGCGGGACGTCCGGGCTGACGTTCGGGCTGCTGACCTTCACGCTCGACGACGTGAACCCGGGCCTGCCGCTGGCGAGCGAGCCGGCCTGGATCGACGTGCAGTGAGGCTCGGCGAGGCTCAGTCGGTCGCCATCGCGCGACCGTTCAGGATCTTCGTGCCGATCGCCGTCGCCGTCCCGGCCGCGCGATCGACGCTCGCCCCGACGACGTACCCCCGGACGCTCCCGCCCTCGGCGGCCGAGAGGACCTCGACGTCGAGGCCGAGCTCGCCGACGCGCTCGAGCAGCGCGTCCTCGAAGTCCCCCTCGAACACGCGGGGACGCGCGCCGCCGAGCGCCGAGAACGACGGGAGGTGCGGCGTCGGCGCACCGAGCACCTCGTCGATCGCGAGCCCGTGGCCGACGAGGTTCACGAGCGCGCCGACCGTCGCCTGGTGGAGGCCGCCGCCGATCGACGCGAGCGCGGCGACCGGGACGCCGTCCGCCAGCACGATCAGCGGCTCGGTCGGGTTCGGGAGCCGCCGCCCGGGGCCGGTCCGCGCCACGAGGTCCTGCTGGAACGACGCCGAGTCGGGGATCGACACGCCGTCGACGAACAGGCCGGTGTCGCCCCACGCGGACGTGTTGATGCTGTGCACCACCGCCGCCACGTTCCCTCGGGCGTCGACCGCCACGATCCCGTCCGAGTGCTTCGAGTCGTCCTCCGCGGGCGGGCGCGCCAGGAGGCAGCGCCCTTCCTCGATCCGTCGCCACAGCCGCTCGGCGTGCTCTTCCGTCGCCCGCGCGGCGGGCGAGGCGTCCGCCCCGCCGATCATCGCCGCGCCGACCTCCGGCGCGACGTGGTTCAGCACGAACAGGCTCGACGCCTGATGGAGCCAGTGGAACGCCTCGGCGGACGAGGTGATCGGCCCCCGGCCGGCCACGTCCGCGCGCTCGGCGATCCGCAGCGCCTCCGCCAGGCTCACCCCGCCCTGCGCCGGCAGCGCGGGGGCGCAGACCTCGTGCCCGCGATACGTCACGCGCATCGCCGCCGACCAACGCGGCCGGTACGCCGCGAGGTCGTCGAGGGACATCCTCCCGCCGTCGGCGCGGACCGCCGCCACGAAGCGCTCCGCCCACTCCCCGGTGTAGAGGTACGCCGCGCCCTCGTCCGCCACGCGACGGAGGGTCGCCGCGAGCGCGGGCTGCCGGAAGAGGTCCCCCTCGCCGACGAACGAGCCGTCCTCCTTCTCGAAGACGGCCCGGGTCGCCTCGAGGCGACGGAGGACCGGCTCGCGGCGCGCGAGCATCCCCCCGTGCAGCGCGGTGAGGCGGAACCCGTCCTCGGCGAACGCGATCGCGGGCGTGAAGAGCGCCCGGAACGGCAACCGGCCGAACCGAGCGTGCGCCGCCTCGACGCCGGCCATGAACCCCGGCACGAGCGCGGTCCGCCCGCTCGGCTCGGGGTCGGACGCGCCGGCGCTCGAGCCGGGCGGGATCGACGCCGGGTCGTCCTCCCCGCGGACGGTGTCGTACGCCGCGTCGAGGGCGAGCACCTCGCCGGTCTCCGCGTCGTACACGACGAGCGTGAGGATGCCCGCGTAGCTGACCCACGCGCCGCCCGCCAGCGCGACCTGGGCGAGCGCCGTCGTCAGCGCGGCGTCGACCGCCGAGCCGCCCCGGCGGAGCGCCTCGATCCCCGCCCGGATCGCCGGCGGACCGGTCGTCCCGACCACGACGCCGGGTCCGGTGGCCGGTCGGTTCGGCCCGCCGAAGACCGCGTTCTCCGCGAACCGGAGGTCGCGCTCGCCCTCGCTCCAGGCGGAGGGCGAGAGGTCGACCTCCTCCGCGCCGGCGGCCGCGACCGCGAGGACGAGCGACGAGAGCACGAGGACGATCGGGGACGAACGGCGCGGGCTCATCGCCACCTCCGGCGCCGATCGTACGCCTCCCCCTCGGCGCCGCGGACCCCTTCTCCCCGCGGATCCCGAATCGACGGCGAGGGACGGGCCCCCGCGATCGTCACATCGGATCGATCAGCATCAGGACCGTGCCGGTCCCCGACGCGTGCGCCTGGAGCGCCTTGCCGACGACGACGCCGCGCGCCGGCCCGAGCCCCGGCACGAATCGCATCGCGTGCCCCGGCGTCGACGCCGGCGTCAAGCGATCCCCCGGCGCGATCGGCCCCGCCTCCGCGGTCACCTTGACCGGCACGCGACCGCGCAGCGCGACCGCGACCCGCGGGAGAGCCGCGACGCGTTCGTCGAGCTCGGCCCGGATCGCCCGCATCCGCGCGGCATCGCCCGCGCGCCGGGCCTCGTCCTCCTCGCGGCAGAGCGCCGGGAAGTGCCGCTCGTCCGCGAACCCGCCGCCGAGGACGAGGCCGGGGTTCGTGGTGACGACGCCGATGACCGCCTTCTCCATCGCGGCGACGGTCCGGCGGACGCGGGCCGGATCGGACGGGTCCCCGGCCGCGGCGACCAGCTCTCCCGGCTCGATCGCCTCGTGCGCCGGGAAGAACTCGGCGAGGTCGAACGCCGCGCCGCCGGTGCGGACCGTGCCCGCCTGCTCCAGGTCCCCGTTCTCCCGCACCCGGAACAGCCCCTCGTCCGGCGCGTGCCGCACGTCGAACACCGCGGTCGACCCGGAGTCGGAGTCGTCGTCGTCGGAGTCGACGAGGACGATCAGCTCGCCGGCCGACACCCACGTCTTGGCGGTCACGTTGAT
>JBICIB010000346.1:0-4565 GCA_043101415.1 Planctomycetota bacterium JB042
CGCCAGTCCGAGCGTCACCGGCCAGAGCGTCGGCGGCGCGCCGGACGGATCCGGGGCGGCTTCGGCGTCGGCGGTCGGTTCGCGGTCGTCGCTCACGGATTCGCTGCTCCCGGGGAGATCCAACGGTGCGGTCGACCGTTCCTTCCAGTCTTTCACACCCGCGCGCCCGTCGATCGATAGAATCCGCCCCGCCCATGCCCCGCGCCCGCGTCATCGTCAACCCGACCGCCGGACGCGGCGCCGCGGTCGCCTTCGGAGCGTTCGCCGCCGACACGCTCGCCGCCGTCGGCTACGACGCGGAGGTGCGCCCGACGACCGGTCCGGGGCACGCCACGGTCCTCGCGCGGGACGCCGGTCCGGTCGACCGGATCGTCGTCGTCGGCGGCGACGGGACGCTCCGCGAGGCGGCGGAGGCGCTGGTCGGGGACGGCGCGCCCGCGGTCGAGCTCGGCTTCGTGCCGATGGGGAACGCGAACGTCGTCGCCCGCGAGCTCGAGATCCCGCTCGACCCCGAGGGCGCGCTCGCCGTCCTCGAGCGCGGCGTGCCGCGCCCCGTCGACGTCGGCGTGGTCGACGACCGGATCTTCCTGGCGATGGTCGGGGTCGGCTACGACGCCTGGGTCACCCGGCGCGTCACCGCCTTCCGCCGGACGGGGTTCGGCGGCGCGTTCTACCGCCTCTGGGGCGACGGCGCGTACGGCGCGATCGGCGGGGCGGCGCTGCTGGTGCCGTTCCCGCGCGCGGTCCGGGTGAGCGTCGACGGCGAGCCGTGCGCGGACGACGCGGCCTCGGTCCTCGTCTGCAACACCGAGACGTACGCCAAGGGGTGGGCGGCGGCGCCGGGGGCGCGCGTCGACGACGGGGCGCTCGACGTCTGCGCGGCGCGGCTCCGCGGACCGGTCGGGACGGCGCGCTGGATCGTCGCGCAGTCGAGGCGGCGGCGCGTCGAGGGTCCGCGCGTCCGGTACGCGCGCGGGGCCGCGGTCCGGATCGAGTCGGACCGGCCGTTCCCGTGGCAGGCCGACGGCGACCCGATGGACGACCGGACGTCGCTCGACCTCACCGTCCGGCCGGGGGCGCTCCGCGTGCTGGCGCCGGCGCCGGCCCGCGACGACGTCAGAGGCTCTTGAGCCGCTCGAGCGCCGCGCCGTTCCCCATGCAGACCAGGCGGTCGCCGTGGCGGAGCACGGTGTCGCGGTCCGGCGCGATCTCGACGGTCTGTTCGCCGGTCGGCCGCTTCACCAGCAGGATCTGCACCGCGTGGCGACGGCGGACGTCGAGCTCGCCGAGGCTCCGGTCGATCAGCGGCGCCGGGGCCTCGATCTCGAGGAGCTGCTGCTCGCCCCCGAGCGAGACCGCCTCGCCCGAGCGTGCGGCGCGGAGCGACGTCCCGAGCTCGTGGGCCATGTCGCGCTTCAGGAGCTCGCGGTTGTACGCCTCGACGATCTGCCGCCGCCCGATGACGCCGGCGAACCGCCCCCGCTCGTCGAGCACCGGCAGCTCCTCGCGGCTGCGCGCGTCGAACAGCTTCGTCACCTCGTCGAGGTCGGCGTCGATCGACACGGCGGGGACGTCGGTGCGGGCGACCTCCGACGCCACGAGGAGGTTCTGCAGGACCGGCGCGTCGGGGATGTGCTCGGTCAGCTCGGCGAGCGAGACGACGCCGGCCAGCGTCCCGTCCTCGGCGACGACATAGTAATACGTGCTCGGACGCTCGTTCACCTTCACCAGGAGCGAGCCGAAGGTCGCATTCGGCGGGACGGTCTCGGCCGCGGCGCTCATCTCGCGTCGGACCTGGAGCGAGCGGAGGACGTTCAGCTCGCGTCCCTTCTGCAGGTCGACGCCGCGGCGGATCAGCTTCAGCGTGTAGATCGACTCGCGCCCGAGCTTCTCGCAGAGCAGCGTCGAGATGATGCACGACGCCATCAGCGGGAGGATCAGCTCGTAGTCGCCGGTCAGCTCGAAGATCACGAGGATGGCGGTGATCGGCGCGCGCGTCGTCCCCGCGACGACGGCGCCCATGCCGACCAGCGCGTACGCGCCGGGGGAGACGCAGACGTCGGGGAAGAGACGGTGCGCGAGCAGTCCGACCGTGCCGCCGCACGCCGCCCCGATGAAGAGCGACGGCGCGAAGACGCCCCCCGAGAAGCCGGACGCGATCGTCACGCAGGTCGCGAGGATCTTCACGAGCACGAGCGCCGCGAGCAGGCCGAGGAGCGCGTCGCCGTGCAGCGCCGACTCGATCGTGTCGTACCCGACGCCGAGGACGTGCGGGAACTTCAGCGCGATCGCGCCGAGCAGGAGCCCGCCGACCGGGGTCCAGATCCACGTCGGGCCGGGGAGCCCGTCGGCGAGGTCCTCGAGCTTGTACAGGAGGCGGACGAAGAGGGTCGCCACCAGGGCGGCCGCGATGCCGAGCGCGAAGTAGACCGGGAGCTCGGCCGGCGAGTCCATCCCGTACGACGGGACGTCGAACGCCGGCACGTCGCCCAGGAAGTGGCGCGCGACGACGGTGGCGATGACCGACGAGATGACGATCGGCGAGAAGCTCGCGACCCCGAAGTCGGCGAGGATCACCTCGACGGCGAAGATCGCCCCGGCGACCGGCGCGTTGAAGGTCGCCGCGATCCCCGCCGCGGCGCCGCAGCCGACGAGCGTCCGGAGCCGGCTCCCGGAGACCTTCAGGAGCTGCCCGATCGTCGAGCCGAGCGCCGACCCGATCTGGACGATCGGCCCCTCGCGCCCGACCGACCCGCCGCAGCCGATCGACAGGGCCGACGCGATCGACTTCACGATCACCAGCCGGGGCCGGATCTGCCCCGACCGGAGAGCGACCGCCTCCATCACCTCGGGGACGCCGTGCCCTTTCGCCTCGCGGGCGAAGAAGTGGACCAGCGGGCCGACGATCAGCCCGCCGACCGCCGGCACGAGGAAGAGGACCCAGACCGGCTGGGACGTGATGTTCGCCACGTCGTTCGACCAGGTCCCCCAGCCGATCCGCTCGATGGCGTGGATCAGCCAGCGGAAGCCGCACGCCCCGAGGCCGCCCAGGATCCCCACCGCGAGCGCCGCGAGCAGCATGAAGGTGCGCTCGTGCGATCGGAGGCTTTGCAAGATCGGAGGCATGGGATGTCGATGGACGGAGGAGCCGGTCCGCTGGCGCGAGCGAAAGGGCGAGACTATCGTTCGAGACCCCGGAGGGTCGAACTTCATGACGATCAGCGATCGGATCGACGGAATCGGGCGCGCCGCGCGGCGCGTCTCGTCGGCGGGCGCCCTCCTGCTGGTGCTGCTCACGGTCTCGGCGTGCCGGACCGCGCCCCCCTCCGCCGTCGTCGAGTCCCCGCTCGGCATCGTGCGGGCGGACACGCCGTCCCACGCCCGCGAGGTCTCGCGGCTGAAGGATCGGCTCGTCCCGGGGCTCCAGGCGATCCGCCCGGGTCTCCTCCACCGGAAGGTCGAGGTCTGGATCCAGGATCGCATCGAGCTGGTCCGGGGTTCCCCGTACCCGGACCACATCGCCGGGATGGCCGAGTACGAGCGCGGGAGGGTCTACCTCCGCCGGAACGACCCCGAACTCGAGCTCCACCTCGCCCACGAGCTGGTCCACGTGCTGCTGGACGACGCGTGGCGGATCCTCCCCGGCGTGCTCGAGGAGGGGGTCTGCGATCTCGCGGCGTCGCTCCTCGTCGAGCCGGGAGGGGTCGAGCACCAGGCGAAGCGGCTGATCGAGGCGTCGGCGTTCTTCGGCGGGTTCGACGTCGTCGTCGAGGTGAAGCTCCCCGAGCCGGCGCGGCGGATCGTCGTCCACCGGATGCGCCTCTCGTTCGACAAGGTGAGCGACATGTCGGTGGCGGAGATCCTCGACCTCGGCGACGAGCAGGTGTTCGACCACGCGACGTCGGACGAGGGGGTCGGGCTGTACGGTCTCGGCTTCGTGGTCGTGCTCGCGATCGTCGATCGGATCGGCTTCGACGGCCTGCGCGGCGTCTGCCTCCGGTCGTTCCGCGAGGGGGAGAGCCAGGTCCCGCGCGATCGGCTCCTCGAGGCGGCGGGGCTCACCACGCGCCGTTCGGAGTTCCGGCGCACCATCGAGAAGTACCTCGGCCCGGCCGAGCTGCCGCTCCTGGCCGACCTCCTCGCCGACGGGTTGGCGAAGGCGACCGTCGAGGCGGCGCGCGCGCGCCATCCGTTCCGGAGCGCCGACGAGTTCCTCGTCCGCGGCGACCCGCACGTCGGCCTCCCGGGCCGCGCGGCGCGCCTCCGCCTGAGGGACGTCGACGCGTTCCGCGCCGCCGTCCGCCACCACTGGTCGCGCTGACCGGGTCGCCGCCCGCGCCGCGCGACCTCCCTTCGCCCCCTCCTCGCCCCGGCCGCGCGGACGCCGCGTGACGTTCGCGCGCCCGCGACCTTCCTCCCCGTCTCCGGAGACGGCCCCCGAGTCGCGCGCGCCGCGGGTCGAGGATCTTCTCGCGCCGACCGTGTCCCTCGCCGGACCCGGTTCACGCCACGGAGGCGGGGCGGAGCCGTGACGCGGACTCCGCCCGCTCGACCTGCCCTGCGGG
>JBICIB010000347.1:0-5103 GCA_043101415.1 Planctomycetota bacterium JB042
AGATGGAGGTCGCCTGCGCCTACCTGAGCGATCCGGGATGGCGCGACGAGTCGCTCCGCCTCTTCAAGCGCCGGGTCCCGCAGATCTACGAGTCGCTCTCCAAGCAGCCGCAGGGACCGCTGACGCGCGACTTCCTCCCCGCGCTCTACGAGGGGGACCCGCGGTTCGGCATCCCCCCGCGCGACGAGCTCGAGGCGGTCACGATGGACGACGTCCGCGAGTGGCTGGAGCCGCACCTCCGCGAGGCCCCGCTGACGGTCTGCCTCGTCGGGGATCTCGACGTCGAGGGCGCGCTCGACGCGGCGGCCCGGACCTTCGGCGTGCTGCCGCAGCGACGCCCCCTCGAGCCGTACGAGGCCCGCCGCGAGGCGCCGGCGATGAAGGCCGGGCTCCGATCCCGCGCCGAGATCGACTCGTCGACGCCGAAGTCGCTCGTCTACGTGACCTTCCCGACCCACGACGGGATCGAGGCGCGGGACGGGCGCGAGCTGAACCTCCTCGCCCGGGTCCTGAACGACCGGGTTCGCCTCGAGATCCGCGAGCGGCTCGGCGCGACGTACAGCCCCTCCGCGTCGTCGGAGGCGAGCCGCGTCTACCCCGGCGTGGGACGGATCTCCATCTCGGCGCTCTCCGATCCGACGGGCGCCGACTCGCTCGTCGACGCGTGCCTCGCCGTCGCCGACGACCTGGTCGAGCGCGGCGTGACCGACGAGGAGCTGAAGCGGCTGAAGGAGCCGCTCCTCGCCTCGCTGCGCGATTCGCAGCGGAGCAACGGCTGGTGGCTGCAGCAGCTCTCGAACCTCCACGCGCGGACGGCCGCCCTCGACGAGAGCCGCCGGCTCGTGGAGGACTACGAGAGCCTCGACGCCGAGCAGCTCACCGCGCTCGCGCGCCGGTACCTCGACCCGTCTCGGGCCAGCGTCCTGGTCGTCCACCCGAAGGACGCCTGAGGGGGCGTCGGGCGCCGAGGCGCGGCCGCCCGCGGCCGGAGTCGGTCTGGTAGCATGGCGACCTTCGGGACCTCGGTCCGGGGCCGTCGTCCGCCACCGACTCCGTCTGCTGTCACGGGGAAATCCTCCATGCGCCTCTCCCGCCTCGCCGCCTTCGCCGCGGCCTCCCTCGTCGTCCTCACCTCCGCCTCCGCTCAGGACCGGCCGTCCCCCGGGGACCGCGGACCCCGCGGCGCCCGAACGCGCGACGCCGGCGGGAAGGAGAAGGTGAAGCCGTACGACGAGGTGATCCCCGACTCCGCCGAGACGAAGCGCGGCGTCTTCCTCGTCCACCGCGTCGGCGACGACCTCTTCTACGAGATCCCGCCGGAGTCGTTCGGCGAGGAGTTCCTCTGGGTCACCCAGATCGCCAAGACCCAGGCCGGCCACGGGTACGGCGGCACGTCGGTCGGCGACCGCGTCGTCCGGTGGGAGATCCGGGACGAGACCGTCCTGCTCCGCGACGTGAAGTTCCGGATCCGCGCCGACGTCGACGACCCGGTCCGGAACGCGGTCGAGGCGACGAGCCTCGAGCCGATCATCAAGACGTTCCCGGTGAAGGCGTGGGGGAAGGACCGGGCGCCGGTCGTCGAGGTGACCGACCTGTTCACGTCGGAGGTCCAGGAGTTCAGCGCGGCGCGCCGCCTCGGCGCGTCGGCGATGGACAAGTCGCGCTCGTTCCTCGAGGAGTTCAAGGCGTTCCCGACGAACCTCGAGACGAAGGTCCTCGCGACGTACAAGACCTCGAACGACCGCTCGGCCGGGCGGCGGTTCGGGCGGTCGGCGACCGACCCGACGCAGAGCGCGGTCACGGCGCTGATCCACCACAGCATGGTCCGGCTCCCGAGCGACCCGATGCGCCCCCGCCGCCACGACGACCGCGTCGGGTTCTTCTCCACCTCGTTCGAGGACTACGGCACCGAGCGCCACGAGGTCGACCGCGTCCGGTACGTCACGCGTTGGCGGCTCAAGAAGAAGGACCCGGACGCCGACGTCTCCGAGCCGAAGAAGCCGATCGTCTTCCACGTCGGGCGCGGCGTCCCCGCGAAGTGGCGGCCGTGGGTGAAGAAGGGGATCGAGGCGTGGGCCCCGGCGTTCGAGGCGGCGGGGTTCCGGAACGCGATCCTCGCCGCGGACGCGCCGAGCGAGCGGGAGGACCCGGACTGGGACGCGGAGGACGCGCGCTACTCCACGATCCGCTGGCTGCCGTCGAC
Organism: Planctomycetota bacterium JB042; assembly: GCA_043101415.1. Taxonomy (GTDB): domain Bacteria; phylum Planctomycetota; class B15-G4; order B15-G4; family JADJEK01; genus JAUIEL01. Next base: position 2,204 of record JBICIB010000347.1, read on the forward strand.
GATCGAGAACGCCATGGGCCCGCACGTCCACGACCCGCGGACGGGTGAGATCCTCGAGGCGGACATCGTCGTCTACCACAACATCCTGAAGCTCGTCCGGGACTGGTACTTCGTCCAGGTCTCCCCGCTCGACGAGCGCGCGCAGAAGCTGCCGATGCCCGACGACCTGATCGGAGAGCTGCTGGCGTACGTCATCACGCACGAGGTCGGCCACTCGCTCGGCTTCCCGCACAACATGAAGGCGAGCTCGGCGTACACGGTCGACCAGCTCCGCGACCCGGAGTTCACGGCGAAGTACGGCAACGAGGCGTCGATCATGGACTACGGGCGGTTCAACTACGTCGCCCAGCCCGGAGACGGCGCCCGCCTGATCCCGGTCGTCGGCCCGTACGACTTCTTCGCCGTCGACTGGGGGTACCGCGAGGTGCCGTCGAGCTGGAGCTCCGAGAAGGAGCGGGAGCACCTGGAGGAGCTGGTCCGGAGGCAGGTCGACGATCCGGTCCTCCGGTTCGGCGACCCGAACCCGTCGCTCGATCCGAGCCAGCAGACCGAGGACCTCGGGTCGGACCCGATCGCCGCGACGGAGCTCGGCCTGAAGAACGTCGAGCGCGTCGCCGGCTTCCTGGTCGACGCGACCTGCGAGCCGGGCGAGGACTACTCGCTCCTCCGGAACATGTACGACGAGCTGCTCGGACAGCGGGACCGCGAGCTCGGCCACGTCGTGAACGTGGTCGGCGGGATGGTCGCGCAGAACCTCCGGTTCGGCGACGCGGACCGGGTCTACCGGGCGGTCGCGCCGGATCGACAGCGCGCCGCGGTGCGGTTCCTGATCGACCACGCGTTCCACACGCCGGCCGCGCTGCTCGCCCCCGGGATCCTCGACCGGCTCGAGACCCACGGCGCCGCGAACCGCGTGCTCCGGACCCACCAGCGGGTGCTCGGCGGGCTCGTCGACGAATCGCGGGTCATGCGGATGGCCGAACACGTCGAGCGGGCCGGGGACGACGCCTACACGCCGGCGCAGATGCTCGCGGACGTCCGGAACGGGGTCTGGTCCGAGCTGAACGACGCCGTGGTCGAGATCGGTCTCCATCGCCGGAACCTCCAGCGCGCCCACGTCGACGCCCTGTCGAAGTTCGTCGACAAGCTCGACGTCGACTCCGACCTCCCCGCGCTCTGCCGCGGCGAGCTGGAGGCGGTGTTGAACCAGATCGGGCGGACCCGCGACCGGGCCGGCGACCCGGTCACCCGCGCGCACCTCGTCGACCTCGCGGCGAGGATCGACCGGGCGCTCGAGCCGCGATCGGTCCGGGACGTCGACGCGGGCGCCGGCGTGGCCCCCGCGACGTCGTCGAACTGACGAACCGCCGCGCGCGGTGACCGAAGACCCGCTGTTCGTGCTCGCGGTCCTCGGGGCCGCGGTCTGGGCGAGCGAGCGGCTCGCCCGCGTCCGCGGTCTTCGAGCGCTCGGGAGCGCGCTGCTGGTGATCGTCCTCGCGGCGGTCCTGTCGAACGCGGGCGTCGTCCCGACCTACCGGGCGGGCGACGCGCTGTACGACGGGATCTTCGGGGTCGTCGCGCCGCTCGGCGTCTTCTGGCTGCTCCTCGGGGTCCGCCTCCGCGCCCTGCGCCGCGCCGGCCCGACGATGCTCCTGCTCTTCTTCGTCGGCGCCTTCGCGACCGCGGTCGGCGTGCCGGCCGCGTACCATCTCGTCGACCTCCCGGCGGCGGTCGGGGACGACGCACCGGCGCTCGCCGGGATGTTCGTCGGGACGTACACCGGCGGGAGCGTCAACTTCTCCGCGCTCGCCGTCGCGTTCGGCATCCAGGAGCGCGGCGCCCTCTTCGCGGGCGCGACCGCGGTCGACGCGCTGATGACGACCGTCTGGATGGTCGTGACCTTGATCGTCCCGCGCCGGATGGCGGGCCCCGGCCGCGAGGCCGCGGAGACCGACGCGCCCGACGCCGCCGCCGCGCCCGTCGACCCGGACCTCGAGTCGGTCTCTCCGAGGGACGCCGCGGCGCTGGTCGCCCTCGCGCTGCTCGCCCTCGTCGTCTCGCGCGCGCTCCCCGAGACGGTCCCCGGCCAGTGGATGATCGTCCTCACCACGCTCGCGCTCGTGCTCGCGCAGGTCGACGCCGTCCATCGGCTGCGCGGGGCGCGCGTCCTCGGGATGACCGCGATCCTCCTCTTCCTCGCGGTGATCGGCGTCCTCTGCGACCTCGAGGCCCTCGCCGGCCTCGGCCCGCTCGGCGGGACCCTGTTCGGCTTCGTCGCGGTCGCGCTCGCGGTGCACGGCGTCCTGCTGTTCGGCGTCACGCGCCTGCTCCGTCGCGACCCGGCCGCCGCGGCGGTCTGCTCGCAGGCGAACGTCGGCGGCGGGACGACCGCCCTCGCGCGCGCGCGAGCGCTCGACCGCGACGACCTCGTCCTTCCCGCGATCCTCGTCGGCTCGATCGGCACCGCCGTCGGGACCCACCTCGGCCTCGCCGTCGCCCTGGTCCTCGGCGCCGGCTGAGCCGCGCCCGCGGGCGATCGCCTCGAATCGAGGAAACGGCCGCCACCTCCGGCGCGCCCCCCGGTTCCTCCCCCGTACGAAGTTCCCCCGCGGTCGCCCGCCCCACGGCGCCGCGAGAGCCCCCGAAGGAGGATCCCATGCGTCTCTCTCGTCCGCTCACCGTCCTCGGCCTCGCCGCCCTGTCGCTCCTGCTCGGAGACCTCGCCGACGCCGCCCCGAAGAAGGCGAAGGTGAAGGGCGGCTTCGACGTCGCCGACGCGCAGAACGACGGCAAGCTGAAGGGGGTCGTCCAGACCGCCGGCGGCACCGTCGTCTTCCTCCTCGAGGCGAACCTGAAGGACGCCACCCCCGCCGGCGCGAACGGCGTCGCCGGCACGATCG
>JBICIB010000348.1:0-6533 GCA_043101415.1 Planctomycetota bacterium JB042
CGGCTCTGAGCACCGCCGCACCGCTCCGTCGACGGCGGACCGCCGTAAGATGGACCGCTCGCCGTCCCTTCCCTCCCGCCGGAGCCCCCGCCGCATGCCGCGACCGACGCTCGCCCGGACCTCCGCCCTCGCGGCGGCGCTCCTCGCCGCGACCGGCTGCCGCGACCGGGGTCCGACCGAGCGTCCGTGGTTCCGCGACGTGACCGACGCGAGCGGCGTCGACTTCGAGAACGTCTGCGGCTCGCCGGGGACGGAGTACATCCTCGACTCGATGGGCGCCGGGGTGGCGCTGTTCGACCACGACGGCGACGGCGACCTCGACCTCTACTTCGTGCAGGGCTCGACGCGCGAGGCGGTCGCGGCCGGGGAGAACCCGCGCTCGAACCGGCTCTACCGGAACGACGGCGACCTCCGGTTCACCGACGTCACGGACGAGGCGGGCGTCGGAGACCGGGGGTGGGGACACGGCGTCGCGGCCGCCGATGTCGACGGCGACGCCCGGCTCGACCTGTTCGTCGCGAACTGGGGTCCGGACGTCCTGTACCGGAACGAGGGGGACGGACGCTTCCGGGACGACACCGCCGCGGCCGGGCTCGGCGACGACGGCTGGGGGACCTCGGCCGCGTTCGCCGACCCCGACCTCGACGGCGACCTCGACCTGTACGTCGCCCGCTACGTCCGGTTCGACTGGGACCATCCGCCGCCGCGCGGAGAGGGGTGGAAGGGGGTCCCGAACTACGCCGGTCCGCAGGGGCTGACCCCGGAGGCGGACCGCTACTACGAGAACGACGGGTCGGGACGGTTCACCGACGCGGGCGCCGCGCGCGGGTTCCTCGACGTGCCGCCCGCGTACGCGCTCGCGGTCGTCTGGCTCGACGCGGACGACGACGGCGACCCCGACCTGTACGTCGCGAACGACACCACGCCGAACCACCTGTTCCGGAACGACGGCGCGCGGTTCACGGAGTGCGCGACCCCCGCCGGGCTCGCGTACAACGCCGACGGCGCGGCGCAGGCCGGCATGGGGGTCGCCTGCGGCGACGCCGACGGCGACGGGCGGGACGATCTGTTCGTGACCAACTTCGCGTTCGACCTGAACACGCTCTACCGGAACGCGGGGGACGGAGTCTGGGACGCCGGCGCCGCCCGGGGAGCGCTGAAGGCGGAGTCGTACCTGCCGATGGGCTGGGGCGCGGCGTTCGCCGATCTCGACCACGACGCCGACGACGACCTGGTGGTCGTGAACGGCCACCTCTACCCCGCCGTCGACGCGTCGGACTCCCTGAGGGACGTGACCCCGTACCGCCAGCGGCGCCAGCTGTTCCGGAACGACGGGGGCGGCGCGTTCGTCGAGGTCGGCGAGCAGGCCGGAGCGGACTTTCGCGAGCCTCGTTGCGGGAGGGGGCTCGCGGTCGGCGACCTCGACGACGACGGCGACGTCGACCTCGTCGCGACGAACCTCGACGACCGGCCGACGATCCTCCGGAACGACCGGGCGCCGGGACGGTGGCTCCGCGTCACCCTCCGCCAGCCGACCGGGAACCGCCATGCCCTCGGCGCGAAGGTGACGGTCACCGCCGGAGGCCGGGCCCGCCGCCGTGAGGTCCGCGGCGGAGGTTCGTACCTCTCCCACTCCGACCTCCGCCTCCACTTCGGCCTCGGCGACGCCGATCGGGCCGACGTCTCCGTCCTCTGGCCGGACGGGTCGCGGAGCGAGCGCGCGGACGTCCCGGCCGACACGGACGTCGTGTTCGAGAAGGACGACGCGTGATCCGGCGCGCCGCTCCACCGGCGCTGGCCGCGCTCCTCCTCGCCGTGTCCGGCTGCTCCCGCGACGCGGCCCCGGACGGCGCCGCGGACCCGACCCGCCCGGCGATCGAGGAGGACCCGTACGGCCCGCTCCCCCCGGACGCGCTCGAAGGGCTCGTGACGCGAGTCGCCGCGGGGAGCACCGACGAGGGGGGGACCGAGGACGGCCCGCCGCCGTCGCTCGACCGACCGTACGCGCGGCGGGCGCCCGCGCTCGAGGAGGCCCGCGCCGCGGTCCGGGGCGCGCCGACCTCGCGGGCTCGCCGCCTCGACCTCGCCCGCGCGTACTCCGCCGCCGGCCGGTACGACCTCGCGCGCGCGGAGCTCGGCCGCCTCCTGCGGGACGCGCCGCGCGACGCCGCCCTGCACCACGCGTACGGCCGCGAGCTGTACTACGAGCGGTTCGCCGTCGACGAGGCGCTCCGCCACCTCCGGGCCGCCCGCGCCCTCGGGCTCCCGCCCGCGGACGCGCCCGACCTGCTGTTCCTCCTCGGCGAGATCGCGGAGGCGCGGGACGACCCGGCGCGCGCCGAACGGTTCTTCGCCCACGTCGTGAAGCGGCAGCCGAACCACGCGGAGGCGCACTACCGCATCGGCGCCCTCGCCCGCGCCCGCGGGGACGATGCCGAGGCGTTCGAGCGGTTCCAGCGGGTCGTCCGGATCGACCCGCGCCACGTCGCCGCGCTGTTCGGGCTCGGGCAGCTCCTGGTCCGCCGCGGCGCCACCGAGGAGGGGGAGCGCCTGCTCGCTCGACACGCCCGGCTGCGCCGACTCGAGGCGCTCGGCTACGCCGACGAACCGGAGGCGTTCCAGTGCATCGTCCTCGGCAACCACGAGGCGCTCGCCGGCGCGTTCGACCGGGCGCTCGCGGAGTTCGACCGGGCGCTCGAACTCGAGCCGGAGGACCCGGACGCCCGGTCGTACCGGGCCGCGACCCTCCTCGACCTCGGCCGGGTCGACGACGCGCTCGCCGAGTGGGACCGCGTCCTCGCCTCCGCGCCGGCGCACGCCCACGCGCTCGCCGGGCTCGGCGGGTTCCACCTCGGTTCCGCGGACGATCCCCGCCGCTCCGTCGACGAGGCGCTCGCGCTCGCCCGCCGCGCGGTGAAGGCGACCGGCCGCGGCGAGGCGAGGCCGCTGGCGCTCCTCGCGCGCGCCCTCGCCCGCTCCGGCGACCGCGAGGCCGCGCGGCGCGCGATCGACGAGGCGATCGCGCTCGAGCCGGAGCACGGCGCCTGGCGAGCGCTGAAGGCGGACCTGGAAGCCGGACGCTGAGGCGCCCTCCGGCCCCTCGGCCTCAGATCCCCGCGTCGACCAGCACCACGTGCGACGGGCTGCTCAGCAGCCCGAACCCGTCCGCGCCGGCGACCAGCGCCTGCTCCTGCAGCACGATCCCCTCCAGCCCGCCGATCGCCGGGACCGGGACCGTGAACTGGATCACGCCGCTCGCGGGGACGGTCCCGAGGCCGGCGAAGAAGAGCGGCGCGCCGGGGACGAGCGTCCCCTTGAACGTCGGCGCGGCGTCGCCGCTCGAGGCGAGCGAGAGGAGGAGGCCGACGAACTCGCCGGGGACGCCGACGAACGTCGTGGTCCCCGCCTGTCCGACGCGGAGCGGCGAGTCGACGACGTACGAGCGGTAGGAGTCGGCGACGACGGTCTCGGCGCCGCCGGCGCGGAGGACGACCGCGCCGTCGACGCCGACCTGCGGACACCCGCCGGAATCGGTCCCGCCCGCGCCGCCGATCGCCGCGGTGTCGAGCCGTGTCCACGCGCCGCCGAGGACCAGGCCGGCGCCGCCGCTCGAGCTCGGGAGACACTGGCCGGCGTCGAGGAGCCCGTCGCCGCCGTCGCCGCCCCGGAACTCTCCGCCGTTCGTCACGAGCGTCCCGGAGACGAAGTCGACCCCCGGCGCGCCGTCGAACGCGGGGTACGTCGCGAACGGACCGCCGAGCGCGTCGCTCCCCGGGCCGCCCTCGGCGCGGCAGTCGTACATCGCGACCGTGGAATCGACGACGCGGACTCCGGGGGCCGGGTCGGCCTGGCCGCCGATCCCCTGGGTCGGCGTGGCGCCCGGACCGCGGACGTCGACGCGCGTGAGGACGACCCGGTCCGAGGCGTTGACCCAGATCGGCGTCGGCTTGGAGTAGACGCTCGCGACCTGCTCGGTCCGGAAGTCCTCGACGAAGACCGGCCCGGCGCAGTTCTGGATCCAGAGCGAGGCGACGAGACCGATCGTGCCGTTCCCCGGATTGTCGTGCCCGTCGACGCCCCGGACGGTGACCGACTTCCCGGCCGGGAGGTCCCGGACCGACAACGACTTCACGACCGGCCGCTGGCCGCTCGGCCCGGGGTCGCCGATCAGCGTGATCCCCTTCCCGAGGATGTGCGCGTGCGAGTAGCTCCCCGGCCGGAGCAGGACGATGTCTCCGTCGTCCACCGCGAGCGTCAACGCGATGACGAGCGACGTGAAGTCGGTCCCCGGCCCGTTCTGCTGGTCGACGACCCAGACCTCCGCCGAGGCGGCGCGGGGGACGGCGAGGGCGAAGAGGGCGGCGAGGACGAGGGCGGGACGACGACGCATGCGGGGCCTCCGATTTCGGTGCGACGGTTCGAGGGATGGGACGCGGCGCTTGAGCCCGCGCCCCGGGGCGCTAGAACGGACGGCACGGGCCGGGCGTGACACCTTCCGGCCGACGAAACGACCGGATCCCCCTTCGACCCGACCCCGGAGCCGACGATGCCCGACTACACCCCGCACCAGAAGGGGATCATCAAGCGGTACTACGAGAACCGCGACACCCTCGCCCTGCAGAAGCTCGGCGAGACGGTCTCGAACCTCTACCTCGAGACGAACGAGAAGAAGATCGCCCGGGCCTGGAAGTCGATCCGGAGCCAGCTCGCCGCCGCGGGCGTCCCCGAGAAGCAGGTCGCCGAGGTGTGCGACGACCAGGACCTCGGCGCCGTCGCCCGACTCATCGCCGAGCAGAGCTGACCCGGCCGGCGAGCGTCGGATCGTCGCTCCCGTCGACCCGGCCGATCCCGTCGGTCCGGAGCCAGCCGACCCCGCCCCGCACGTCCTCGACCCGCGCCCACCGGTCGGACGACTCGACGACCTCCACGACCTCCCCCGCGCGGAGCCTCCGCGTCGCCGGGACCTCGTCGTGCGGCGCGGGGCGGAGCGGGAGGTCGGGGGTGAGGACGACGGCGTCGCTCGACGCGCGAGCGCGACCGACCGGGTCGCGCAGCGACGCGCCGCGCACGGCGAGCGCCAGCCCGCCGGCGAGGAGGAGGACGCCGATCCCGCGCGAGAGCCGGCCCCGTCCGACCGCCAGGCCGACGAGACCGAGGAGCTGGAGGAGCGCCGCGATCCAGGCCCCTGAAGCCGGCGAGGCGTCGAGCCTCGTGTCGAGGCGCTCGAGGAGGCCGGGGCGGACCTCGTCGAGCCCGAGCCTCCGCTCGGCGAGCCGGAGGTTGAAGCGCGCCCCGTCGTCCCCGGGACGGCGCGCGAGCACCTGCCGGTAGCGGAGCGCCGCCTCCGCGTGGTCGCCGGCGCGGAACGCGCAGTTGCCGAGGTTGAACAGCAGGCGGGGATCGCCGCCCACGCACGACTCGAGGAGGCCTCGGAAGACGCGCGCGGCGTCGGCGTGGCGCCCCTCCCGGTACGCTCGGACCGCCGCGTCACTCGACGACCCGTCGTCGGCCGGCGCGGTCGTCGCGAAGAGGGCGAGCACGAGGGAGGCGACGATCACGCTCGCCCCTCCGCGTCCGCGAACGCCCGTTCGAGGAGCTCGACGCGAGCCCCGAGCTCCCCCTCGGCCTCGGCCGGGGGACCGCCGAAGCGCGCCGCCCGGCGCCGCTCCAGGTCCCTCGCCGCCTCCGCCGCCAGGAGCGGAGGGACGCCGGCTCCGACGAGCCGCCCCTCGAGTTCGTGCCCCACGACCGCCGCCTCGCTCGTGCGGAGCCGGGCGGCGAGATACGACTCGAACGCGGCCACCGGGTCGGCCCCCGGCCGCCGGACGGTCGCGCGGAACGCGTCCGCCGCGCGCCGCGCCCGGAATCCGGCCGGATCGCGCCGGCGGCGTTCCCGGGCGCGCCAAGCCAGCAGGAACGCGAGACCGATCGACCAGGGGAGCACGACGCCGCCTCCGATCCAGCCGACCCGCCAGGACAGCGCGCCGACGGAGACGGCCTCGAGATCGATCGCGACCGAGACCGGCCGCACGTCGACCAGATCGTTCACGCCGGGGATCGCCCGCACCGTCGACGGCGGCTCCGACGCCGCCCCGCCGTCCGCCTCCGCCTCCGCATCCGTCCTCGTGGCGACCGGCCCCGACGGCCCCTCGACCGCGAGCGGGATCGATGCCGTCTCGACGGTCCGGTACGCGCCCGCCTCCGGGTCGAACCACGCGAACCGGATCGCCTCGACCGCGGCGACGTCCCCGCGCGTCGGCGTCGCGTCGATCGTCACCGTGCGCCGGCCGACGTCGTCGACCTCGTCGCGGCGCCCGAGGACGTGGAGGCCGTCCCCGAGCGCGAGCGGCGGCGGCGCGCCGGGTTCGACGTCGCCGTCGGCGTCGATCGTGACGACGACGCGGAGCGTCTCGCCGACCGCGAGCGCGCGCGGCTCTGCGGTCGCGGCGAGCGGGAACCGCCCCACCGCGCCGGCGAACGCCGACGGACGCCCGTCGTCGGGGAGCGGGCGGACCCGGACGACCGCCGGCGCG
>JBICIB010000349.1:0-7649 GCA_043101415.1 Planctomycetota bacterium JB042
GCCACGCCCGGGTCCGGGGGCGCATGCTCGACCTGATGGAAGAGGTCCTCAAGGTCTTCTACGGGCCGAACTTCCGCCGAGACCGGCAGGCGATCGATATCTTGGTGAAGGCGATGGAGTCGGACAACCCGAGCGTGCGGCGCTCGTCGGCGGAGCACCTGAAGCGCCTCACCGGGCAGGACCACGGCGAGGACGCGGCGGCGTGGGCCGGCTGGTGGGGCGCGGCGCGGGCCGGCTATCGCTCACCGGACGCTCCTGCATCCCGGACCCCCCGGGGAGACGGAACATGATCGATGTCAGTTCGGCGACCCTCGCCTGGGCCCTCGGCGGCTGGGAGGTCGCCCTCATCGCGCTCGTCGCGCTCCTGCTGTTCGGGAATCGGCTCCCGTCGGTGGCGCGGTCGATGGGGCGCGGCATCACCGAATTCAAGAAGGGGCTGAACGACCCGCCGGACGAGGATGGCGACGACGCCAAGCCCCCGGCGACGCGCTCCCCGGACGCCGACGAGAAGGATTGACGAAGTGGTCGAACTCGCCGAGTGCTTCGGGCCGGTCGAGGCCGAGCTGAACGCGTTGGAGCAGGCGCTCGGCCGGGAGCTCCGTACGGACTCCCCGGCCCTCCAGAGCCTGGTCCGTCACATCTCCGCGTACGCGGGGAAGCGGCTCCGTCCGGCGCTCGTCTTCCTCTCCGCGCGTGCGTGCGGCAGCGCGCCGACCGCCGAGCACATGAAGCTCGCCGCGATCGTCGAGCTGATCCACACCGCGACGCTGGTGCACGACGACATCCTCGACGACGCGTCGGTCCGCCGTCGGGTGCCGACCGTGAACGCGTTGCACGGGAACCAGGTCCCGGTGCTGCTCGGCGACTTCATCTACGCCCACGCCTTCGCGATGTCGGTCGAGCTGTCGACCCCGGAGGCGAGCCGCGTCCTCGCCCGCGTGACGAAGATCTGCTGCCGCGGCGAGATCGAGCAGGTGTTCGAGCGGTTCGACTTCGACATGGACGAGGAGGCGTACCTCCGGGTCATCGAGGCGAAGACCGCGGAGCTGTACGCGGCGTCGGCCGAGCTCGGCGCCCACTACGCGGGCGGCACCGCCGAGCAGGTCGAGGCGCTGTCGCGCTTCGGGCGGCAGATCGGGGTCGCGTTCCAGGTGATCGACGACTGCCTCGACCTGATCGGCGACGAGGCGGTCGTCGGCAAGTCGCTCGGCACCGACCTGGAGGGGGGGAAGCTGACCCTCCCGCTGATCCGCCTCTCCTCGCTCCTCGACGGCGAGGACCGCGCGGAGCTCCAGAAGCTGATCACCGACGACGGCGTCGAGGACCGCCGGGCCCGGCTCGCCGAGCGGTTCGAACTCGGCGCCGCGCTCGACTATTCGTTCCAGCGTGCCGACGACTTCATCCGCGACGCCACCCGGGAGCTCGACGTTCTCGAGCCGAGCCCGGCGCGCGACGCGCTGAAGAACGTCGCCGAGTTCGTGCTCTGCCGGAAGAAATGAACCGATCGACGCTCTCCGCTCTCCTCCTCTCCCCGCTCGTCGGCCTCCCTTCCTGCGGCGAGGAGACGCCGCGGGGAGGCGAGATCGAAACCGTCCGCACGGTCGAGCGCGACCTCGACCTCGACGCGACGGACGCGCACCGCTTCCGCTACGACAAGCCGGCCGACCCGTTCCTTCATGACGCGCCCGCGTCGTGGCGCGAGGTCCCGCCGGCGCAGTTCCGCGACCTGAACTTCGTCGTCCCGGGTGCGGACGGCGGGGCGGACGCCGAGTGCTACGTCTCGATCCTCCAGGGCGGGAGCACGCTCGAGAACATCAACCGGTGGCGCCGGCAGATGTCGCTCGAGCCGTTCACGGACGAAGAGCTCGCCGCGCTGCCGATCCACGACGTCGTCGGCCGGAAGGCGGTGCTCGTCGACGTCGAGGGGACGTTCCGATCGATGGCGGGAGAGGCGCGCGAGGGGGCCCGGCTCCTCGGCGTGTACGCGGCGTTCCCGGCGTTCGGCCTCTCGGTCAAGATGATCGGCGACGCGCCGACGGTGGCGGCGCACCGCGACGGGTTCGTCCGGTTCGCGGAGTCGTTGGCGCTCAACCCGGAGCGGTTCGGCGGGGCGGCGCCGGCCGCGGACCCGCCGACGACCCCGCCGGCCGCGTCCGCTCCGGCGGGGCCCCGCGAGCAGTCCGACTCGGGCCTCTCCTGGGTCGCCCCCGGCCACTGGGAGGTCGGGAGCGGCTCGTCGATGCGCGCCGTGACGTACGACGTCCCGGGGAAGGAGGGGGCCCAGTGCTGGGTCACCGTCCTCGGCGGGCAGGCGGGAGGCGTCCTGGCGAACGTCAACCGGTGGCGCCGCGAGGTCGGAGAGGCGCCGCTCGGCGAGGCCGACCTGGACAGTTTGCCGCACCTGCACGTTCTCGGGCGTGATTCGGTGTTCCTCGACGTCCGAGGGAGTTATCAAGGGATGTCCGGGGCTCCGATCGAGGAGGCCCGGCTGTACGGGGTCGTCTGCGACCTCGGCGACAGCCTGCTGTTCGTCAAGATGGTCGGTCGCGCGGCCGATCTGGAGGACGAGCGGTCCCACTTCATCGCGTTCTGCGAATCCCTGAGCACATGACGTGAGCGAGCCCGAACCGAGTCCGAAGAGCGTGTTCCGAAGGGCCTACGACGCCCTCTCCTCGTTCGGGCTGACGATCGTCATCCTGGTCCTGATGCTGCTCGTCACCTGGAAGGGGACGCTCGCGCAGGTCGACGTCGGGCTGTTCCAGGCGCAGAAGAAGTACTTCGACTCGATCTACTTCACCGAGGACCTGTTCGGGATCCCGGTCCCCGTCCCCGGGGGCTACCTCCTGATGGGGCTGCTCTTCCTGAACCTCTTCCTCGGCGGCATGCTCCGGTTGCGTCGCACGAGGGCGACGGCCGGCATCCTGGTGATCCACGTCGGCATCGCCTTCCTCCTCGTCGCCGGGTTCGTGAAGTTCCACCACTCGACCGAGGGGTCGATCCGGTTCCACGCCGGCCAGCAGCGGCAGGAGTACACGAGCTACCACGAGTGGGAGTTCGTGGTCGCCGCCCCCGAGGGGGAGGGTCGATGGCGCGAGTACGTCGTCCCCGGCGACCGGTTCCTGAACCTGCCGCCGTCGGAGAGCCTGACGTTCACGCACCCGGACCTCCCGTTCGAGACGCGCCTCTCCGAGGTCGCCCGGAACTCGACCATCCGTCCCGAGGAGGGGGCGGGCCGGACCTCCCAGCCGGTCGTGAACGGGTTCTGGATCCAGCGGCTGCCGCTCGACAAGGAGGCCGAGCGGAACCTCGTCGGCGCGATCGTCGACGTCGTCCCGCGCGACGGCACGCCGGCGAAGGGGATCGTGTGGGGTGTGCAGCGCGCGCCGTTCGCGGCCGAGATCGGCGGGACGACGTACGCGTTCGACCTGCGGAAGAAGCGGTACGGGCTCGACTTCGCGGTCCGACTCGATCGCTTCAAGAAGACGGACCACCCGGGGACGGAGAGCCCGAAGGACTTTCGGAGCTGGGTGACGAAGATCGAGGACGGGGTCGAGCAGCAGGTCGAGATCAGCATGAACGAGCCGCTGCGCCACAAGGGGTACATCCTGTTCCAGACCGCGTGGGATCGGCCCGACGCCGCGTCGAACGGCGAGTACTACTCGGTCCTCGCCGTGGTCCGGAACCCGTCCGACCAGTGGCCGCTCTACTCCTGCATCATCATCGCGGCCGGGCTCCTCCTGCACTTCGTCAGGAAGCTCGGCCGGTACGCGAAGGCGCAGGCGTCGCAGGCGGCGCCGACCGCGGGAGCGACGTCATGATCCGACCCTTCCTCGCGCTCCTCCTCGCCGCGCTGCTCGGCCCCGTCGCGCCGGCGGCCGACGACCATCTGCATCCGCGCCGCGTCGAGCCGTGGCCCGACCGCGTCCTCGAGCTCGCGAAGACGCTCCCGGTGCTGGAGGGGGGGCGGGTCAAGCCGCTCTCGACCTACGCGGGATTCCGGCTGCTCCAGGTCCACGGCAAGCGGACCCTCGTCGTCCCGGACGGGCGCGACCCGGCGAAGGCGGTCCGGCTGACGCCGACCGAGTGGCTCCTCGACTGCCTCTTCTTCCCCGAGCAGGTCCGCGGCTACGAGCTGTTCCGCGTCGAGGACCGGGACGCGCTGCGCGCCGTCGGGCTGTCGGCGGAGGGGAAGCGGAAGCGGGACGTCTGGACGTACGACGAGCTGTTCACCGTCGCCGACAGGCTGATGGAGCTCGGGCGGAAGTGGTTCGAGCTCCCCGAGATGGACCGCACGCCGCTCCAGGGGCACGTCATCCGGACCGCCCAGAACCTGCTCGCCGTGCACGACCTGCTCAGCCGTTGGGAGGGGCTCCACCTCTTCCCGCCGCCGCCCGACGAGGGGGCGTGGTTGACCGCGCCGGAGGTGTCGGAGCGGCTCGCCCGGGGGGAGACCGAGGGGCTGGAGACGGCGCGGGCGGGGCTGGAAAAGATCGCGGTCCTGTTCGACGAGCGGCAGGACATGAAGCGGTTCACGGCCGAGTTCGAGGACTGGCACCGCACGCTGGTGACGGAGGCGGAGCGGCGCGGCGAGTACGACAAGATCGGGATGGAGGTCGCCTACTACGAGGCGGACTACTTCTACAAGTCGCAGGTCCTGTTCGTCCTCGGGTTCCTCGTCTCGATCGTCGGGCTGATGCGCACGAAGAGCGGGCTCCTGTACGGCGTGGCGAAGTGGGGGACCCTCGTCCCGCTCGGTTTCCTCACCGTCGGCATCGTGGTCCGGTGCATCCTGCGGGAGCGCCCGCCGGTCAGCACGCTGTACGAGACGATCCTGTTCATCACCGCGATCGCGGTCGGCGCGGCATGGGTGACCGAGTGGATCAACCGCCAGCGGCTGGCGCTCCTGCTCGGGAACCTCCTCGGCGCGGTCGGGATGTTCTTCGCCGGCTGGTACGAGGAGATCAGCGCCGTCGACACGATGCCGCAGCTCCAGGCGGTCCTCGACACGAACTTCTGGCTGTCGACCCACGTCACCACGGTCAGCATGGGGTACTCGGCCGGGCTCCTCGCGGCCGCGATCGCGCACGTCTACATCCTCGGCAAGCTGTTCGGCTTCATGCAGGATCGGCCCGGCTTCTACCGGAACGTCGCGCGCATGGTGTACGGCTCGATCGCGTTCGGCCTCGTCTTCTCGACGGTCGGCACGATCCTCGGCGGGATCTGGGCGAACGACTCGTGGGGCCGGTTCTGGGGCTGGGACCCGAAGGAGAACGGCGCCCTGATGATCGTGCTGATGAACCTGATCATCCTGCACGGCCGCCTCGGCGGCTACATCAAGGAGTGGGGGACGTGCCTCCTCTCGATCGTCCTCGGCACCGTCGTCGCCTTCTCCTGGTTCCACGTCAACCTGCTCGGCGTCGGCCTCCACTCGTACGGCTTCGACAAGAGCCTGCACACCCTCGTCTGGGGCTTCTACGCCGTCGAGTGGAGCGTGTTCGGCCTCGGGATCTTCGCGTACTACCTGTCGAAGGCGAGATCGTCGACGGTCTAGGAACGCGTTCGGGCACGTCTTTGCGTTCCCTACGGCGGGGGACGGGAAGGGGAGGCGCTCTCCGACCCGCTCACGTCCTCGCGCGATGCGCCCGGTGTGGTCTCCGCTCGGTTTCGAGTCGCGCTGCGGGGTCGCTCTCGGAGACACCTCCCCTTCCCGTCCCCCGCCTCGCCCGCTTCGGACTTCCTCACCCGAGTCCTTTGTTGGGTGAGGGGGAATGCGGAGAGGACCGATGGATGCGCTGACGCGGGGGACTGGCGTCGATGAGGGGTGACGCGCCAGCGCCATGGGAAAGGGGGGGGCCGTTGATGACCATGGGATGGCGCTGGCGCGAGGGTCCGAAGTCGATGACCTTCCCCGGGAACTTCGGACACCCAAGCTGCGTGGAATGCGCGAGGATGTTCGACATGGTTCAACGGAAACGACGTCAGTTCACGGCTGAGCAGAAGGCCGACGCGGTCCGCATGGTCCGGGAAGTCGGAAACGTGGCGAAGGTCGCGCGTGACCTCGACTTGAGCGAGACCGCCCTTCACAACTGGGTCAAGCAGGCGGAGATCGACGCCAACGGTGGCGCCGATGGCGCTCTCACGACGGACGAGCGAGAGGAGCTGCGCCGGCTTCGCCGGGAGAATCGCACCCTCCAGATGGAGCGTGACTTCCTAAAAAAAGCCGCGGCCTTCTTCGCCAAGGACCTGGATCAGCCTACGGGCTGATCTCGGCGGAGAAGGCCAACTACCCCATCGCGTTGATGTGTCGCGTTCTCGGGGTGTCGCGGAGCGGCTGGTACTCGTGGCAGGCTCGAGTTCGCCCCACCGCGCGCGAGATTCGCGACGCAGATCTCACGGCGAGGATCCGGAAGGTTCACTCTGCCAGCCGGGGGACTTACGGAAGCCCCCGCGTTCACGCGCAGCTGCTCCGAGAGGGGGTCAGCGTGGGGATCGAGCGCGTAGCGCGGCTGATGAGGGCGAACGGCGTCCGAGGCCGTGTGCGTCGGCGGTTCATGGTCACGACGGACTCGAAGCACGACCATCCGATCGCCCCGAACACGCTGAATCGGGAATTCGCGGCCGAGACGAGCGATTCCGTGTGGTGCTCCGACATCACGTACATCTCGACGAGATCAGGCTGGGCCTACTTGGCGGCGATCATCGATCTGCGTACCCGGCTGATCGTCGGGTGGTCGATCGCCGATCACTTGCGCACGGAGCTCGTCGAGGAGGCGCTTCGCAACGCGTTGGTCTGGCGATCTCCCGCAGCACGGCTCGTGCATCACTCGGACCGAGGCTGCCAGTACGCCAGCCACTCGTACCGCAAGCTTCTCGATCACCACGGCATCGAGTGCAGCATGAGCCGTGCCGGCAACTGCTACGACAACGCGGTCATCGAGAGCTTCTTCGGGACGCTCAAGCAGGAGTGGATGCATCATCAGCGATGCTCGGGCCTGCGCGAAGCCCGCGCGTCGATCCATGACTACATCGAGGTCTTCTACAACCGGCAGCGACTTCACTCCGCGCTCGGGTACCGGACGCCGATGGAAGTCGACGAGGACGTGGCATGAAGACACCGCGACTTATCCACAGGTCGCTGGTCTCCTCCCCCGGACCCCCTCCTCCCGGGGCTCCGCCCCGGACCGCCGCGCTACGCTTCAGCCAACCCGAAGGGCTGGCTTCGCGCGGCTCCCCGAAGATTGGGGAAGGGAGACCCTTCCCCAAACCCCATCCCCCGGCGGTCGGCGTATGCTCTGCCGACCACCTCAACCCCGGTGTCCGAGGAACCCGGGGAAGGTCACCTCTGTTGGGTGAGGGGGAATGCGGAGAGGACCGATGGATGCGCGGACGCGGGGGTGGACAGTTCCCTGCCGGGTCCCGGCGCCCACTTCCCGGCTCCGCGCCAGCGCCCTCTCGTTCCATTCCTTCCTCTCGTTCCTCTCCTTCCTTCCTCTGGACCGCGTTCGGGAACGTCTTCGCGTTCCCTACGGCGGGGGCCGGGAAGGGGAGGCGCTCTCCGACCCGCTCACGTCCTCGCGCGATGCGCCCGGTGTGGTCTCCGCTCGGTTTCGAGTCGCGCTGCGGGGTCGCTCTCGGAGAGATCGGAAGAG
>JBICIB010000350.1:0-11415 GCA_043101415.1 Planctomycetota bacterium JB042
CCCAGGCGCAGTTCGACCGGATCCACCGCCCGTGGAAGACGCTGTCCGGCGCGAAGGCGGCCGCGTCGACGGGGGACACGATCGTCGTCCACCCCGGGACGTACGACGAGAAGAACCTCCTGAAGGACGGCGTCGACTGGCACTTCACGGTCGGCGCGATCGTCGAATACACGGGGCGCGCCGACGGCGGCCTCTTCGACGACAGCACGACCGGCGAGAACGACGTCGTGCGGTGCGTCATCAGCGGGTGGGGAGAGTTCCGCCGGCTCGGCAGCGGGTCGAGCGGCGACGTCTTCAAGATCTGGAAGCCGGGGAGCAAGGTGACGGCGACGTTCCACCGCGCGACGGGGATCGCGCGCGGACTCGCGGTCGCCGGCGACTCGACGACGGAGCTGATCGCCCGCTTCGACTCGATCGAGACGAGCGACGGCGCGCTCGATTGCGTGGGCGGCTACATGTACGCCCACGGCCGCTCCGCGATCTGTGACAACATCGGCCACGAGAACGACGGCGGCGTGGCGGAGATCCACCTCGACCTCCTGGAGGGCGCGGACCAGGGGCTCTGGATCGCGACGCCGCCGGGGCCGGTCAGCCGGTACACCATTCACCGGATCGTCGGCGGGGAGACCGGCATCCAGCACGCGTCGGGAGACGCGGTCGTCGTCGCCGATCGGATCGAGTCGACGGACGACGCGACCGTCCTCGCGGGCGGGCACAGCCTCCGCGTGCGCGGCGCGAAGATCGTCAATCTCGGGACGAGCTCCGCGGTCCACAGCTGGATCCCGGACTTCGTCCTGCAGGACTGCATCCTCGAGCCCGGCGCCGGCGCGGTCGAGGCCGGCGGCGTCCCGCCGCGGTTCGTCGGCGGGCGGAACCCGAAGGCGTTCGTCTCGTCGCAGTCGACGCTCGCCGGGTTCCTGGCGGTGGAGCAGGCGACCACCAACCTGCGGCGCGGCGACTTCGTCAAGCTGACCACCGGCGCCGTGCACCTCCTGAACGCGGACGACCCGAGCGCGGCCTCGAGCTACGTGACGCTCGTTCCGTAGCCGTCCTCCGAACGATTCGACGGACGGGTCGGCCGACTCCGTCGCGAGGACGTCGCCGGGGCCGCTCCGCGAATCGCCCCGGCGGCGCGTCCCCGGCCTACGAGCCGATCCGGGTCGTCTCCACGGACGTCGGACCGCCGCCCGACGGCCCCGTGAAGAGCCTCGCTCGGATCCACCCCTCCCCCGGCGCCAGGGCTCGCGCCTTCATCCGCCAGGTCGCGGACTGGCCCGGACGAAGCTCGGGAAGCTCGAGCAGGAACCGACCGAAACCGACCGCCTCGCTCCGGGTCGGCCCCTCCTCTCCCACGGGGTCCAGACGCTCGAAGTCGAGGTCGCAGCGGACCAGGACGTCGGTCACCGGCTCGAACCCCTGGTGCGTGACCTCGATGGAGTAGGTCACGATCTCTCCCGGGCCGACCGGGTCGGCGTCCTCCGAGATCCGCAGGATCGCCTCCCCCGCCGGCGGCTCGACGCCGACGTGCGTGGTGAGGTTCGCCACCGGCATCGTCGGAAGCGCCGGGGAGCGGAGTTCGGCGACCGTCCGGATCTCACCCGAGCCCAACAGGCGGAGGCCGAGGACCCACGTCGCCTCGGCCTTCTCGTCGAGCGGCGGGACCTCGATCCGGAGGGCGCCGTCCCCTCCGTCGTGAACGGGCGAGGGGCCGGTCACGTCCTCCAGGACGAACATCGAAGGGTCGAGCCAACACAGGAGCTCCATCCCCTCGTGCCGACGGGCGTCCGCGTTCAGCACCGTCAGGTCGACGCGCACCCGTTCGCCCGGCTGCGGCCGCGGGTCCTCCTGACCCAGGAACAGGCGCACGCGGCCCCCGGCCCCTTCGCCGACGTCGCCCGCGAGGACGGTGGTCGTCCCCGCGCGTTCGACCGGACCGGCCATCCCGTCGGAATCCAGCCAGAACGACACGCGGGCCTCCCCCGGCCGCTCCGCGCGCACGACGACGGTGTGATCGGCGGTCGTGCCGGGCTGGAGCATCGGATGGAGGAACAGGAGCGTTCCGGCCCCCTCCATCTCCGGAGCGCGCGAGCCCCGGGCGTCCTCGAAGGCGAGGTGCCCCACCGGGACGACGCACCGCAACGAGACGTTCGTCTGCGGCTCCTCCCCCTGAAGGGTGAGGGAGACCCGATACGTGACGAGGCCGCCGACCGCGACCGATTCCGGGTCCTGGGTCACGTCCAGGAGGAACGGCCCGTCGGCGGCGGGAGAGGCCTCGACGTCCGTCGTCTCCAGCTGTTCCACGGCCTCGGACAGCCCGGCGGCGACGACGGCGCACTTCATCCAGATCGCACCGGGCCCGGTCGTCTCGACCGTGAGGGCCCACTCGGCGGACGCCCCGGGAGAGAGCGACGGAAGGAGGAACCGGTGGACGTCCGTCCCGTCGTTCTCTCCCAGCCACTCCGCGGTCGATGCGCCTCGCTGGCCCACGACGCGGACCTGCCCGGCGGGGAAGCCGCAGTAGACCTCGAGGTTCTGCGCCGCGACGGCCCCCTGGTTCGTCACCGTCGCGGTGTACGTGACGGCGCCGCCGGCGGCGACCGGGTCCGCGGAGTCGGACAGCTCGAGGAGCAGCAGCGGGGACGGGTCCCGGGCGACCGCGGCCGGCGCGATCGCGAGGATGACGAGGGCGCCGACGGCGAGAGGAGCGAGCAAGGTTCTCGACAGGTTCATGGTGTTCCGGTGGGACATGGAGATCGGGTGTCGCCCGCGGGACGAGGACGCGCGGCGCGGCGGCCGGGGAACGCGGAGCGAAGCCTACTGCCGGACTCGGGGGATCCGGCTCCGGCCGTCGACGATCCGGTGAATTCCGTCGCCGGGGCGAGAGACTCCGGAGCGCTTGCCGGCGAAGTCGCCCGGCGCTACCGTCGAACGCGACGACCAGGCTCGATCGACGCGGGCCCGCGGTCGCGCCCCCCCCCGCGCCGGAGGAGTCGGTCATGGATCCGCTCGGCCCGATCGGTCTCGTGCGCGCCCGCACGCCCCCCTCGCCCCGGCTCCTTCTCGCGCTCGCCTTCGCGGCCGTGCTCGGAGTCGTGCCGTCCCCGACGGCGTCCGCCGCCGTCGTCCTCGACCCCGAGGTGTTCCTGACCCCCGAGGCCGGATACTCCATCGAGATCGAGGAGACCGCCGGCGAACCGCTGCTGAGCCTTCCGAACGGAACGCTCGGGGCGAATGCCCTGATCCAGCAGGCGTGCCACACCGGCGTGTACCGGTTCCACTTCTCGAAGAACGGGTTCGACGTCTCCGCCCGTCTCTTCGTCTACGACCACGCCCCCCTGTTCGGCGTCCTCTACCTGACCCCCGACGAGCTCGCCCTCTGGGACGCCGATCAGGCGCCCGTCGTCAGCGCCGGCGACGACGAGGTCGTCGAACTGCCGGCCGGTTCGTCGCAGGTGGCCTACACGCTGCAGGGCGCCGCGACCGATCCGGACCCCGACGGCTCCGTGACGCTCTACGAATGGACGGGCTCCCCGGTCGACCCGGCCGACGTCGCGAATCCGCAGGTGCTCCTCGGAGTCGGGGTCCACACCTTCGAGCTGCGGGCGTACGACGACCTCTACAAGTCGGCGAGCGACACCGTGACCGTGACGGTCGTCGACGATCAGCCGGGCGTCACGGTCGGTCCGGAGTGGGGGAACTGGGGCTTCTCGCCGACCGCGGAGACCGTCATCGCGAACGTCTCCGTGAGCCCGAACGGCGGCAGCATCTACGGGATCCTCGCCATCTCGGAAGGAGCGATGGGATCCGGGACCGTCCCCGCGGTCGTCCTGCGCTTCAGCCCGGCCGGCGTCGTCGAGGCGCTCGACGGCGCGACGTACCACGCCGTCGACACCCTCTCCTACACGGCCGGCGAGACGTACGACTTCCGGATCGTCGTCGACGTCCCGAGCTTCACCTACGACGCCTACGTGACCCCGAAGGACCAGACGCCGGTGGAGATCGCGAACGGCTACGCGTTCAACCCGGCCTCGGCGCCGCTCTCCCAGGTCGACAACCTGGGCCTGCTGGCGACGAAGGGGACCTATCAAGGTCTGCTCTTCTCGCCGGAGTTCCACTCCGGCTACGAGAAGGTCTCCGTCAAGACGGTCTACGCCTGGAAGCCGGACCAGACCGTCCACACGTTGACGCCCACGCCACACGAGGGGTGGTACGGCGCCGCCTGCATCCATCCGGACGGCGACGACGTGATCTTCCCCGGCGCCGCCTGGGGATACTCCCGGATCTGGAGGTACTCGTTCGGGACCGGGAAGGTGGTGCCGTTGACCTCCGACTCGTCCGTCTCGGCCCTCCCTTCGTACTCCGCCGACGGAAGCTCCATCGTGTACGTGTCGGACGCGGACCTGGACAACCCTCGCTTCGACATGTTCGAGGTCGGCCGGACGCTGCCCCACGACGCCGGCTTCAAGGGCGGGATCACGGCCGGCTCGAACCTCTACGTCATGGATGCCGACGGCCAGAACGTCACGCGGATCACCTCCGGCGAGCACGTCGACAGCCGGCCGTCGTTCAGCCCCGACGGCGGGACCGTGGTCTTCCACAGCGACCGCGGCGGCGCGAACACGCTGTTCATGTGGAAGGTCCCGTCCGACGGATCCGCGGCGCCGACCAAGGTGCCGTTGGACGGAGATCCGTGGGTCGGACGCCCGCGGTACTCCCTCGACGGGAGCGAGATCTTCTTCTTCACCGGGGTGAGCAACGGCCAGTACGACCCGGTCGGCCGCCACACCCTCTGTCGAGTCGCCGCGGGCGGCGGCGCCTGGAGCCCGCTCCCGAACGACACGGTCGGGGACGGCAGCCACGGGCCCGACCCGGACCCGGCCGGCGCCGACCTCTGGTACCACGCCATCGACGGCGGCCTCTGGGGGATCTACCGGCTCCCGCTCTCGGGCGTCGGGAACCCCGTCCAGTTCGTCCCCCCAGGCTTCGGCCTCTTCCACGTCGCCCACGCGACCGCCGCCTCGAACGGCTTCGTCGGCTTCGACTCCCGGACGTACCTGTCGCTCCCCTGAGCCGGGCGCGCCGGCGAGGCCGCGCCGCCGGGATCCTCCCCTCTCCGGCCGAGATCGCTCCCCACGGATCTCTTACAATACGTTCATCGACCGGGAGGGTTCGTGGTCGGATGCGTCTCCCCCCTCGCGGGCCCGTCACGGTTCGCGAGGACGGGCGTCGAACGCACCGGCCGCACATCCGGAGGATCGGTTCTCGGCCGCCGCTCCTCCGACTCGCAGGACGTCCGAACGGACGTGAGAGAACATGCTGGAAGACATCGCGATCGGAGTCGGCCTCTTCGGCCTCCTCCTCTTCTCGCTCGAGGCGGGGTTCCGGGCCGGCCGCCGTTCGCTGGACGAGAGCGAGGCCAGCTCGATCGGGCAGGTCGGCGCGATCCAGGGCGCCGTGCTCGGCCTCCTCGGCCTGCTGCTGGCGTTCAGCTTCGCCGCGGCGGGCGCGCGCTTCCTGGAGCGCCAGGACCTGATCGTCCAGGAGGCGAACGCGATCGGCACCGCCTTCCTGCGCGCGAGCCTGCTCGACGAGCCCCACCGGACCGAGCTGCGCGGGGCGCTCCAGCGCTACACCGAGCACCGCGTGGCGCTGTCGGCCCAACTGCGAGAGGGGCTGCCGGACGGCGCGCTCGACGAGGTGGAGCGTCTGCAGGGCAAGATCTGGCGGGCCGCCGAGGAGGGCGTCACCGCCCGACCCGTCACGATGCTCGCCGTGCTGTCGCCGGTCAACGACGTGATCGACATGCACTCGACGCGCATCGCGGCCAGTCGAAAACACCTGCCGTCGTTGGTGATCTGGCTCCTGATCGCGTGCTCGGTCGTCGCGATCGCGGTGATCGGGTACGGCTCCGGACTGGGGGGCCGCCGGCGCGCCCCGCTGACGGTGGCGCTGGTCGCCCTCGTCGGGACGTGCCTCTGGATCACCTTCGACCTCGACCTCCCGCGCAGCGGCTTCCTGAAGCTGAGCGACGCGCCGCTGGCGACGCTCCGGTTCGAGTCCTGGTAGCCGTCGAAGACGTCGGGCGGGGCCTCGGCGGCCGCTCTGGGACGAAGGACCGTCCGGCCGCCGGGTGGTGGAGTTCTCCGCTCGCGGCGCGAGTGGTAGAACGGGCGCGCGCGATGGTGCGCGTGCGTGCTCGGAGGCGGACATGGCTCGTTCGTGGTCGCGAGGGTTCGGACGGATGCTCCCCTGCCTCGGCCTGTCGGCGTTGGCGGCGTGCGCGGTGGCGCCGCCCGGGGAAGAAGGGTCTCCCCCGCCGGCCCCGGCCGAGGACTCCGCGAAGTCGGCCGAGGGTCACTCGGCGCTGGGGGCGATCCTGCTCTATCTCCCGAACCGGGTGTTCGACGTCCTCGACATCGTGCGGGCCCGCGCCCGGATCGGCCCGGGCTTCGCGATCAGCGCGCGCGCGACCGAGCTGCTCGACGTGAACATGGGGGTCTACAAGTCGTTCTTCGTCGGGCTGCCCGGTCCGCGGGGCGAGCCGCGGATCCCCTGGCCGCTCGGGATCGAGCAGCTCGAGGGGATGGAGGTCAGCGCCGCGGACGACACGACCGAGGAGCAGGAGCACGGTCCGCGGTACGGCCCGCTCGAGGTCGGCGCGGGCGTCCAGGCGCTCATCGTCGGCGTCGACGTCGGCGTCGACGTCTACGAGGTCCTCGACCTCGTCCTCGGCTTCATCGGCGTCGACCCCGTGCGCGACGACTTCTGATCGCGGCCGTCCGACGACGGCTCTCGACCCGATTGCCGGTTCCCGCCCCCGCGGGGTCGGAGTACCCTGCCGACCCGGAGCTCCCCGGAGCGAGGATCGGAGCGCGGAGGAACGTGATGGCGAGTCGGGCGACGGATCCGGAGAAGCTGAGCCGCAAGAAGTACGAGGCGAAGCTGAAGGAGCTCCAGGTCGAGCTCTGTCACCTCCAGGACTGGGTGAAGGCGACGGGGGAGCGGATCATCGTCGTCTTCGAGGGGCGCGACGCGGCCGGCAAGGGCGGGCTGATCCGCCGCATGACCGAGCGTGTCAGCCCCCGGATCTTCCGCGTGGTCGCGCTGCCCGCGCCGAGCGACCGCGAGAAGTCGCAGATGTACGTCCAGCGGTATCTCCAGTGCTTCCCGGCGGCCGGGGAGATCGTGATCTTCGACCGGTCCTGGTACAACCGCGCGGGCGTCGAGCGCGTGATGGGGTTCTGCACGGAAGAGGAGCACCGTCGATTCCTCGAGCTCTGCCCGACGGTCGAGCGATACATCGTCGACGGCGGCATCCGGCTCTACAAGTACTGGCTCGAGGTGAGCAACACCCAGCAGAAGCGGCGCTTCGAGGCGCGGATCGAGGACCCCCTCCGACAGTGGAAGCTCAGCCCGATGGACCTGCCGTCGCGCGAGCGGTGGTACGAGTACTCGCGGGCCCGCGACCTCATGCTCGACGCCACGGACACCGAGTGGGCGCCGTGGTACGTCGTGCGGTCGGACGACAAGCGCCGGGCGCGGCTGAACTGCATCGCGCACTTCCTGAGCCTCGTCCCGTACGAGAAGGTGGAGCGCCGACCGGTCGA
Organism: Planctomycetota bacterium JB042; assembly: GCA_043101415.1. Classification (GTDB taxonomy): domain Bacteria; phylum Planctomycetota; class B15-G4; order B15-G4; family JADJEK01; genus JAUIEL01. Next base: position 7,608 of record JBICIB010000350.1, read on the forward strand.
GCTGCCGAAACGATCGAAGAAGGGCGCGTACGACGACGTCGCGTCGCTCGCCGACCGGACGTTCGTCCCGGACGTCGAGGTCTGACCCGGCGCCGATGTCGGGAGCCGGCGGGACATCCCCATGGGGAAGGGCGGGCACCGACTCGCGATGCCCGCCCCGACTTCGTTTCAACCCGACCGGTGATTCCCTCACCGGCTCGCTTTCACCGGTCTCCCGGCGCCACACGGTGATGACGACTTCCCAGTTCGGAACAGTCTCGGCCCCGGAATGATGCGGGATCGGGCGTGAAGCCCGGGACCCGCGACCGGAAGGCGGCACGACCCGCATACGACCGTCGTCGTACCTTCGACTCTCCCTACTGCGGTTTGGCCATACGACTCCGTGCAGACGGCGACTCAGTCTCTTTCCGTTCCTACAACGATATGGAGATCGGCGTTCCGCCGCCAGCGGCGATCGACAACCGCAGCCGGGGTTCGCCGTCCACCTCGTCCATCACGATCCGGACCTCGAGGTCGTCCCACTCGTCGAGCGAGAGGGTGGCGTTCGTCGACCCGAGGGTGACGTCGTACGCCGCGTACACCTTGGCCGGATGATCCTCGAAGTCCGCGCTCCCGAGGTACGGCAGCCCCGGCGCGGACGGCCAGCCGTTGCTCCCCTTCGTGAAGGGGAAGACGATGTCCTTCCCCGAGAGCTTCGTCCGGAGCTGGACGGCGTACGAGTCGTCCTCGGTGGTCCGCCCGGCCTTCAGCATCGGCGTGCCGACTCCGACCGCATCGATCGTCGGCAGCGCGACGTCGACGTCCCCGAACGGGAGGAACTCGAACCCCTCCGACTTGAACAGCGGCATGTCCGTCGAGACGCCGCTGTCGAAGGTGAACTCGCTCGCCGCCAGCGGGAGGAGCTGCGCGTGCTCGTCGTTCCCGGAGTCGGCCAGCGCCGCGCCGATCGTCCACGATCCCTTGAAGAGGAAGCTCGCCTTCTCACGCTTCGCGTCGAGCCGGAACTCCCCGTCGAGCTGGACGGCGAGGTGGAGGTTCGCGATCTTCACCTCCGTGCCCGGGACCTTCGGCGGCGTGATGTCGAGGCCGAAGCTCGTGCTGCCGGCGATCAGGAGCCCCTTCGACCCGACGGAGACGCGTCCGCCGAGCCACTTCCGCCCCTGCCACCTGAGGTCCCCTTCCATCGCGAGCTCGAAGTCGTCGGTCTTGGTCGTCCCGGCGGCCGACGGCGCCGCGCGCCGGAATCCCCGGCCGTGGATCGACGCCCCGAGGACGCCGAGCGTCCCCTCGCCCGCCAGCTCGAGCTCGGGCCGCGTGGTGCGCCGGAGGTTGATCCGCCCCTCCGCGGCCAGGTCGAGCCCGCAGGCCCGGAGGATGGGGAACGCCTTCTCCAACGCCGTCCCCTCGTCCGACGGCGCGCGCACCGGCTTCACGAACCGCAGCGCGAACGCGGCGTACCGCTCCTCGACCGTGACCTCCACGTCGGCGAACTCCTCGCCGAGCAGGGTCAATCCTCCCCGCCCGGTGAACTGCATCCGCCCCGAGGTGAGCCGGTCGTCCGTGGCCGCGTCGCGCACGCCGTCGACGAGCCCCTCGCCGGTCACGTCGAGCGCGCAGATGTTCGGGAAGGGATGGTCGTCCGCATCCCGGCCGAGCGCGAAATCGAGCCGCCCCTGGAACGTCGCCCGCTCCCGGGAGAGGGACGCCGATCCGGTGATCACCCCCGCCCCCTGGAAGAGCGTGATCGTCGCGCCGGCCGCCACGTCGAACGACCCGTCGCCGAACAGCCGGAGCGACGCCGGCTCCTCCTCGGTGCCGAGCTGGAACCGGATCACGTTCGGGATCGGCGACCAGTCGCACGTCCCCTCGGCGCCGACGTGCCCCCACGCGCCGCTCCGCCGCTCCCCCCCGACCAGCACGAGCCGGCCCGCCGCCTCGAACCCGACGTCGACCGGGATCCCGAAGACGGCGAGCTTCAGCGGCCGCGCCGTCGCGGCGGCGACGAGCGCGAACGATCCGTTCTCGAACAGGCGCCCGAGGAACCGGACCTTCTGTCCGGCGAAGAGGCGGACGTACGCGGCCACGATCACGGAGGCCGCCGCGTCCGCGTCGAGCGCGAGCGCGTCGGTCGGGATCCGGTCGAGGTCGTCGGCGGTGAACCTCCGGAACTCGATCCCGCGACAGAGCGCCCCCGACTCGCCGCCGCGGAAGGGGCGGCCGGCCGAGAGCCCGGAGGCGAGGACGTCGGCGTCCGGCGCGAGGCCGTTCGACGCCCCCGACCCCGCGTCCCCCGCGAGCGACGCCGCCGCTTCCGCGGGAGTCGCGAGCACGATGCACGCGCTCGCCTCGAACCCGGCGAGGCGCCCGCCCACTCGGAACTTCCGGAGCTCCGGCGGCAGCAGCGCCACCACGTCCCACGCGTCGAACTCGTTCGCGGTCGCCGCGATCACCTCCGGCAGGGACGTCCCCGGCTCGGTGAGCAGCCGCACCGCGTCGATCGCCGCGCCGCCGCCCGCGACCACGGCCTGGACCAGCTCGACCAGCGTGGCGAGGTTCACCGTGAACTCGACCCGCTTGTCGACCACGGACGCCGCCGGCGGGAACATCTTGGACACGAACTCCGGCACCCGCACGCGCGCGTCGCGCAGGGTGAACCGCACCGAGTTCGCCAGCGCGCCCTCGCGGTCGATCTTCATCTCCGGGTTGCTCAGCAGTCCGAACGCCTCGAAGAGCGCGAGCGGCGACGCGCTCGGGAACGGCCGCTGCAGCGTGAAGTCGATCTCGAAGCCGGCGACGCGGAGGCTCGCGGCGATGTTCGAGAAGTACGGCTGGGTCGGATCCGCCAGCCAGGGGATCGGCGTGAGGTTGCTGCCGAGCGCCACCCCCGCGAAGACGAGCAGGTCGTCCAGGACGAGCGTCAGGCCGTTCCGCTCGTCCCCGAGCTCGAGGTCCATGTCGTACCGGTAGTTCGGCATCACGGCGAACCCGAAGAACGGCGAGAACGCGAGCCGCTTCAGGTCGGTGTGGATCACGTCCTCGACGATCAGCTCGAGGCCGTCCCAGTACGGCCGGACCCGGTCCCCCGGAACCAGCGCCGGCGCCCCGGGCGTGCGGAGGTCGACGTCGAACTGGGGGAGGGGGATGACGACCGTCGCCTTGCCGATGGTCAGGACCATCGTGTCGAGCTTGAAGAAGACCCGGCTGTGGCGCGGCAACCGGATCCCCGCCCCGATCGCGGCGGAGGTGTCCGCGTCGTCGATCAGCGCCGGCGGGAGGACGAGCTCGCCCGCGAAGTCGAAGGCGAACGAGTTCTTCGTGTAGCCGTACCCGAGGCTGAGGCGGGAGACCGAGAGGCTCCCCCCCTCGTACTTGCTCCCGAAGCTCGGGATCGGGATCGGCGCGCCGCCGGTCACGCTGGCGAAGACGTGTTCGGCCGAGAGGCCGAGGGTCAGCTCGTACTGCTCGAGGTCCTTGAACGGATTGTCCGGCGGGAATCCCCAGAGCTTGCCCGTCCCCGACAGCGACATCCCGGCCGGATCGTCGAACGGGATCCGCAGTTCGATCCGGGGGAACCGGAGGAAGAGTCCGGTGTCGAAGTGAAGGAGGTCGAACGCCTCCTCGTGCACCGCCGTGTCCCACCAGACGAGCTGCTGGTAGACGTCGCTCCCGTCGCCGGTCCGGGCGTGGATCGCCATGACGATCTCGAGCATCAGCTTCTTCAGCTCGAGATGGGTGCGGTCCCGCCGCAGCCGGTGCGCGGCCGCCTCGTCCGACGCGGCCGCGATCTCCTCGTCGAGCCGGAGCAGAT
>JBICIB010000351.1:0-3963 GCA_043101415.1 Planctomycetota bacterium JB042
TGTGCTCTTCCGATCTCCCGCGACCGTCGACCGCTCGCGGGCGGCCGCGGGGACCACGACGTGACCGACGTCGACGCCCTCCTCGCCGACCTGGTCCGGACCGAGAGCGTCTCCGGCGACGAGGCGCGCGTGGCGTCGCTGGCGGCGGACTGGCTCGCGGCCCGCGGCGCGCGCGTCACGCGGATCGGGGAGAACGTCGTCGCCGAGGTCGGTCCGGACGAAGGCCCGACCCTCCTCTACCTGTCCCACCTCGACACCGTGCCGATCGGCGACGGCTGGACGCGCGACCCGCTTGCGGGCGCGTGGGAGGGGGACGTCCTGTTCGGCCGCGGCGCGAACGACGCCAAGGCGAGCGTGGCCGCGATGATGGCCGCCGTCGCCGCGCTCGCGGACGGCGAACGCCTCGCGGGGCGGCTCCGCCTCGCCCTCACCGCGCGGGAGGAGACCGACAACGCGGGCGTCGCCGAGGTGCTCGCCGCGACGGGGCGCCCCGACGCGGCGGTGACCGGCGAGCCGACCGGACTCGAGGTCGTCCGCGCGCAGGCCGGGCTGGCGGTGCTGACCGCGACCTGGAAGGGGACGTCGTGCCACGCGGCGCACGCGGCCCGCGTCCCGCACGTCAACGCCCTCCTCGCCGCCGCGCGCGACCTCGCGACCGCGCCGCCGGCCTGGACCCTCGGCGAGGCGCACCCGCTCCTCGGCGCCAGCACCGCCGCGGTGACCGTCCTCTCGTCCGGGACGCGCCACAACGTCGTGCCCGACCGCGCCGAGGCGGTGATCGACGCGCGCCTCGCCCCCCCGCTCGCGGCCGAGGACGCGCGCGCGTTCCTGGCGACGCGCCTCCCGCACGCGGAGATCGGCGTCCGCTCCGACCGGCTGCGCGCGGTCGAGACCGACGCCGACCACCCGCTCGTGCGCGCCGCCGTCGCCGCCGCCGGCCGGACGGCCGCCGTCGGGTCGTCCACGCTCTCCGACATGGCGTTCCTCGGGGGCGTCCCCGCGGTCAAGTGCGGCCCCGGCGAGACCGCCCGCTCCCACACGCCGGACGAGTACGTGCGCCGGGACGAGCTCCGCGCGGGGGCCGACTTCTACGCCCGGCTCGCGCCGACCGTCCTCACCGCCCTGGCGACCGCCCCCGTGCCGGAGGTCGAGACGCGATGACCGACTCCCCCGCCCCGATCTGGGACCGCGGCGACCCGATCGACGCCGAGATGATGCGCTTCACCGTCGGCGACGACTGGCGCATGGACCGCCGCCTCGTCCGCCACGACCTGATCGGGTCGATCGCGCACTGCGCCGGCCTCCGGAAGGCCGGCCTGATCGACGAGGCCGCGCACGACGCCATCCGGGGCGGCCTGGAGGCGCTCCTCGCCGAGCACGAGGCGGGACGGTTCGACGTCGAGGAGGGGGACGAGGACGTCCACTCCGCGGTCGAGCGCCGCCTGATCGAGTCGATCGGCGAGGCGGGGAAGCGCCTGCACACCGCGCGCAGCCGGAACGAGCAGGTCGCGCTCGACCTCCGGCTCTGGCTGCGCGACGCGATCGCCGCCACCGACCGGGCCGCGCTCGCGCTGGCGTCCGCGCTCGACGGCGTGGCGTCCCGCCGGGGCGCGCTCCCGCTGCCGGGGTACACGCACCTCCGGCGCGCGATGCCGTCCTCGGTCGCCGACTGGGCCGGCGCCCACGCGCGCGCGTTCGAGGCGGACGCGCGCGACGTCCGCGCCGCGCGGGAGCGGATCCGTCTCTGCCCGCTCGGGAGCGGCGCCGGGTACGGGGTCCCGGTCCCCCTCGACCGCGCGTTCGTGGCCGAGCGGCTCGGGTTCGACGGCCCGGAGGAGCCGGTGACCGCGGTCCAGCACGGGCGCGGCCGCGCCGAGCTGGCGTACGTCACCGCGCTGGAGGGGGTCGCCCTCGACCTCGGCAAGCTCGCCGCCGACCTCTGGCTCTTCACGACCTCCGAGTTCGGGTTCCTCCGCCTCCCGCCGGCGATGACGACCGGCTCGTCCCTCATGCCGCAGAAGCGGAACCCCGACGTCGTCGAGCTGGTCCGCGCCCAGGCGCGCCAGGTCGTCGCCGACCGCGCCGCCCTCCTCGACGTCGTCCGCGACCTCCCGTCCGGCTACCACCGCGACTTCCAGCTCGTGAAGGAGCCGCTGTTCCGCGCGCACGACCGCGTCGCCGGGATGCTCTCCCTCGTCGCGCGCCTGGTCGACGGGCTCGAGTTCGACGAGGAGGCGCTCGAGGCCGCGGCGGCGGACCCGGCGCTCGAGGCGACGCGCCGGGTGCTCGAGAAGGTGAAGGAAGGACAGGCGTTTCGGGACGCGTACGTCGACGAGAGCCGCGGGAACGGCGCATGACCTCGGCGTCCGACCTCACTCCGAGTGGTCGTCCGAGGGGATCTCGACGGACTGATCGCCGCCCGAGGTGATCACCGCTCCCCCGACGACGTCCCCCGTGTCCCGGCGCGCGCCGACGCGCTCGACCGTGTAGCGGCCGGGGCCGACGACGCACGTCTTCGTGAGGTCGCGCGCCGAGAGCCGAACGGACCACCGGTATCCGGACTCCTCGTGCGTGAGGAGCAGCGCGAGCGAGGGGCCCAGGGATGCGCGGCGGATCGTCAAGGACCCCGGCTCGCGCAGCTCGACGACCTCGCGTGGCGACACTCCAGCGATCAGGAGCCGCCGCGCCGCGCGCGGCGCGGCGGAGCCGACCTCCGTGACGCACACGATCGCTTCGCCGCCGTCGATGGCGTGGACCTCGTGGACGCCCCCTTCCGGCCGGAGCCGGGCGACGTGCGACATCTCGGCGTCGAACAGGTCGACCTGCGGAGAGAAGGGAACGCGGCAGGATCCGCTGGACCGCAGCTCGACCCCGAAGGAGCAGACGAGCGGGTTCGTGTCCCCGGACCACCGTGCGCGCACCGCCCTCCCCTCGCGGACGTCGATCGGATACGACACGAGCTTCCGTTCGAGCTCCGACGCCGCTCGAGACGACGAGGCCGCGATCCTCGTGGTCCGCGGGCGTGCCGACGCGCAGCCGACCTCGCAGCGGTATCGACCGTGCGGCAGACCCTGGACGACGGCTCGCCCCTCGCCGGAGGCCCGCGCGACCCGCACCGTCCCTCGGGGCGAATGGACGACGAGCACGGCGTCGGGCCCCAGGCCTTCGACCTCCGCCTCGATGCTCCCGCCGGGATAGGCGCCGAGTTCGTACGCACCGGGGGCGCCGATCGGCAGCCGGTCCGAACAGTACGCCACGCCGTCCACGGGCGCACCTTCCGAGACCACGGACACCGCGTAGGAGACCCCCCAGACGAGCCCCTCGAACACGGCATCGCCGGCCTCGTCGGTCGTGCGATGATCGACGGAGAGGAAGGGGGAGCGCGTGAGCACGCCGTGGACCTTCGCCGTCCGAAACACGGAGACCTCTCGCTCCAGTACCAGACGCGCGTACGGGAGCGGCCTGCCCTCCGCGTCCCGACAGGTGACCGCGACCCCGTAGCATCTGCGCAGCGCGACCGACACCGCGTACTCCGGACGAGGCTCGGGGGGCATCCACTCGGTCGGCGTGTAACCCGGCGCGTCGAGGACCGCCACCTCGCCGGGGGCGAGCGGGGGGAGCGCGTAGGCGATGCTCCCTTCGCACGTCGAGACGCGCCACCGCGAGGCGTCCGTCCACGAGGTCACGGGGTGGATGTCGTCGCTCACCACCTCGCCCGTGGGCCGCACCCGCCCGATCCGAGCCAGCTCGACGGGCTCGCCCGTCTCCCGGTCGACGGGGACGACGCGCGGGAGCAGGACTCGCTCGCCCGTGAGGAGCCGGAGCGGGCGCCTCGGCGGCTCGCTCCCGGCGAGGACGAGGTCGCGCGGGGCGAACCCGGGGACCTCGGTCCGCAGGGAGAGACGAGCGGACTCCGGACCGTCCGAAAGCGGCGCGAGATCGGTGAGGTCGAGCTCGAAGGAG
>JBICIB010000352.1:0-8964 GCA_043101415.1 Planctomycetota bacterium JB042
GGCTCGTCGTCGAGGTGCCGCTGGAGGTCGGCGGCGAGCTCGAGCGCGGACGGGTAGCGGCGACGCCGGTCCTTCTCCATCGCCCGGGCGACGATCACCTCCACGTCCCCCCGGAGCCGCGGGTCGACGAGCCCGAGCCGCGTCGGCTCCTCGGTCCGGATCCGTTCGATCGCGGCCGGCAACGACAGCCCCGACACGTCGTGCGGCAGGCGGCCGGCGAGGAGCTCGTACAGGATCACGCCGATCGCGTAGACGTCCGCCCGTTCGTCGACCGCCGCCGAATCCCCCTCGAGCTGCTCGGGGCTCATGTGCGAGATCGTCCCGACGAGCTGGCCGACGCGGGTCTCGAGCGTCTGCGGCGCGTCCTCGCCGGTCGCGCGCGCCACGCCGAAGTCGAGGACCTTCGGCCGCCCGAGGTCGACGAATCCGGCCCCGCCGCGCGTCGTCGAGGAGCGGTCGTCCGCGATCACGAGGATGTCCGCCGGCTTCAGGTCCCGGTGGACGACCCCCTGGTCGTGGGCGTGTTGGACGGCGTCGCAGATCCGCCGTACGAGTTCGAGCCGGCCGCGGACGTCGAGCGCGCGCTCCGCCGCGTGCGCGAGGAGCGGCTCCCCGCGCACGAGCTCCATCACGAGGTAGGGGATCGCCGGGCGGCCGTCCCGCGCCGGCTCCACTCCCGCCTCGAAGATCTGTGCGATCCCCGGGTGGTGGAGGTGACCGAGGAGCTTCACCTCGCGATCGAACCGCCGCGTCGTCGCGGGCGAGGTGAGCTCCGCACGGACGACCTTCAGGGCGACGCGGCGCCGCGGCCGGTCCTGGACCGCCTCGTAGACCGCGCCCATCCCTCCCTCTCCGATCTTGGCGACGACGCGGTACCGGCCGAGCCGCGCGGGGAGGGCCGCCGGGACCGGCGCGGCGTCGTCCGCCGCGGCGAGCTCGGTCTCGAGCGCCGTGAGCTCCTCCTCGAGACGCTCGCGGAGCCGGGCCGGGGCGGCGGCGACGAACGCGGGCACGTCGAGGGTCTCGCCGGCGCGGCGCGCGGACTCGAAGCGGCCGCAGAGGGCGTCGACCTCCAGCTCGTCGTCGAGGTCGAGCGGCTCGTCGCTCACGGCGCCCGCTCCGCCCAGAGCCGACGGATCAACCCGAGCCGTCGCTCCACCGTCCGCACCGCGCAGTCGAGGTCCGCCGCGATCTCCTCGTTCGTGTACCCCTCGAGCTTGCGGAGCGCGATGTCGCGCATCGCGTCGTCCGGGAGGGCGGCGAGCAGGCGCTCCGACTCCTCGGCGACCTCGGCCGCGAACTCCGGGGTCGGCTCGGCGCCGAGGACGCTCGTGACCTCGGCCCCGTCGGGCTCCGCCCCGCCCCCCCGCTTCTGCGCGGCCTCCCCCCGCCGCCGGCCGGCCGCCTTGCGGGCGGTGATCACCGCGAGGAGCGACCACAGCTCGTCCCGGCGCCCGAGGGCGGGGAAGCGACCGCCGCGAACCCCCTCGCAAAGGCTGTGGAAGGCGGAGAGCGCGACGTCCTCCTCGTCGAACGACCGCCGCGACCGGGGGAGCCGGGCGTCGGCGAGCGCCACGAGACGACGGAAGTAGCGCCGCCAGAGCTCGCCGGCGGCACGCTCGTCGCCGCCGCGCAGCCCCTCGATCCATTGCGAGACGGTCGCCTCGACCCGCGCCAGCTCCCGGTCGTTCAACGTCCCTCCACCGTGTCCCCGACGGCGACGAAACGCGTCGGAGCCCTCCGTCGCTGGATCGGGATTCTATCCGAGCGAGCCCCTCCCGGCCCGGCCGGGTCGGATCCCGGGGGCCGGGGCTGTCTCCCCGACGCACGGCGTGCGAAGCTGGGAGGAGAGCACCGATCCTCCGCGGAGTCCTCCCATGACCACCGACCCCCTCGTCGTCCGGCTCGAGCGCCTGGAGCGCGCGCACGCCCGTCTGAAGCGGTTCGCCGGGATCCTCGGCCTCGTCGTCGCCGCGACGTTCGCCGGCGGGATGGACGGGGACGACCCGGTGGCCGAAGCGGCGGCGGCGCGGGTCGCCGCCGCGGAGCGGGTGCTCGCGCTGTTCGACGCGGCCGAGACGGCGGGACGCGGGCCTTCGCCGGAGGTCCGCTCCGACTGGTCGGCCCTCCTGCTCCGCGCCCGCGTGGAGGCGTCCGACGCCGCGGAGGTCGAGGCGACCCGTGACCACCTCGCGACCATGGACTCGATCCTCGGGGACCTGGAGCGCCGGGCGGAGTCGGGCCGAGCGTCCGCGGAGGACGTCGCGCGGGCGCGGTACCGGGCCGCGGAGGCCCGCTTCTGGTGGGAGCGCGCGCGGGGTCGGTAGGGTCTCCGGGGGGACGCGCGAGGAGACCTCATGTCCGACGAGCCGACGAAGAGCGCCCGGTGGTCGCGCGTCGTCCTCTACCCCGCGCTCGTGCTCGGGGCGGCGCTGCTGCTGCGGGGCAGTCCGCCGGTGCGCGGCGGCCTGTTCTGGCTCGCCTACGCGCGCATCGAGCGGGGCATGACGTTCGAGGAGGTGGACGAGCTCCTCGAGGGGTACGACCGCGACGACACGCTCTACAACTGGCTGCTCGGCGTCCCGAACCCGCCCGACGGAGGGCTCTGGTTCTGTCCGCTCGGGGGCACCCACGACTTCAACCACGTCATCGTGCGATTCGACGACGGGCGGGTGACCGAGAAGTCGCTGAGCTGGGACTGGTGAGGGTCGTTCACGCGACGAGGAGGTTCCCGCTGCGCGCGGCCGCCGCCGTCCTGCTGGGACACGTCGCCCTCGCCGCGTTCTTCCGCCCCTCGTTCGCCGTAGCGTCCGCGGTCGCGTTCCTGCTCGTCGTCGCGCTCCTCGCCGCGCTCCCGCCTGCCCGCCTCCGCGGCGGCTCCGTCGTCCTCCTCGGCGCGGCGTCCGTCTTCGTCTGCACCGCCGTCGAAGTCCTCGATCTGCTCCGCTCGATCGACGCGCTCCTCCCCGCCGGGTCCTCCTCGCCCGGCCCCCTGGCGCGCCTCGGCTTCGCGCTGTTCCACGGCGCGGTCCGCGCGGCCGTCGTCGTCGTCGTCGCGCTCCCCGCGGTCGCGCTCCTCGGAGAGCTCGACGCGCCGCCGGACGACGCGCCCACGACGTGAACGCGGCGCGGCCGGAGCGACCGGCCGCTCAGAAGACCCGGACCTCGAGCCCGCCGGAGGCGACGAACCCCGCGGGGGCCGCCGGCGCGGCGGCGAACGCCTGGAGGCCGACGGCGCCCGGGGCGAGGCCGGCGGGGACGGTGGCGCCGAGGAAGGCGGTGCCGGTCGGACCGAACGGGAAGACGAGCGCGAGCGCGGGCTGGACGTGGAGGGAGCAGCCGCTCCCCGTCGCCGTCCACGGGGCCGGCGCGCCGATGAGCAGGACCCCGAACCCGCCCTGCGGGCCGGCGACGATCGAGACGCCGACGGTCTCGCCCGCGCAGGCCTCGCCGGCGAACTCGATCTCCGGCGCCGCGATCCCCGGCGCGGAGCACCCGACGCCGTACGCCGCCGCGGCATGGCAGGCCGGGTGGAGGCTCCGCCACGCGTCGGTCCCGGCGCAGCGGCCGAGCACGAGGTCGTCGGCGCCGTCCCGGTCGACGTCGAGCACCGCGACGTCGTACGTCCCCTTCAGGTCCGTCTCCGCGAGGCCGACCGCGCCGATCCAGCCGGTCGAGAACGCCTGACGCTCCTCGCGCAACAGGACGTCCGTGCCGGCGGAGACCGGCCCCCGGTGGTGGTAGAGGTGGAGGCGCCGGTTGCAGCCCGGGATGTCGACGTCGACGTCCGGGATCAACACCTCGGGCCGCCCGTCCCCGTCGAGATCGGCGATCGTCGGGGTCCCGGCGAACCCGTCGTCCCCCCCGCTCAGGAAGTCGAACGTCCGCGACGGCCCCCACGTCGCCATCCCCGCGGCGACGCCGGTGTTCAGGCGGTACCGGTCGGCGCCCGCGTCGGCGAAGACGAGGTCCGGCCGTCCGTCCCCGTCGAGGTCGCCGGCCGCGACGCCGTACGGCGACGCGACGTGGAACGGATCGAACGCGACGAACGTCCCGACCTGTCCGGGGTCGTTGTACGCGATCGCGCCGTACTGCGGGGCGTTCAGCGACGTCGTCTTCACCACGTCGAGCGCGCCGTCCTGGTCGAAGTCCGCCATCGCGCAGCCCGAACCGAACGCGGAGCGGAGCATCGTCGGCGTCATCGCGACGGCGCTGACGTCGGTGAAGTAGCCGTGGCCGTCGTTCACGAGGAGGCGGTCGTCGAGGTCGTGCGCCGGGGACTGCTGCGCCCCGCCCGCCCCCGAGCTGTCGTGGTCGACGAAGTAGAGGTCCGGCGCCCCGTCCCCGGTCACGTCCCCGGCGGCGAGCGCCGTGAACCGCGGCTGCACCGCGAGCCCGCCCACGGTCAGGAGCTGCGGGACGCGCGCGTCCTCGCGGCGGAGCCCCGCCCACGCCGCGCCCCCGCCGAGGTTCCGGTAGACGCGCGGGTGCCCGACGTGCTTCGGGTCGCCGTCCGACAGCGACGTCGCCGTCACCACGTCCGGCCAGCCGTCGCCGTCGACGTCGACGATCGCCACGTCCCGGTCGTTCGTCGGGGTGAGGAACCCCGCGTCCCCCGCGACGTCGGACGCGGCGGCGAACGTCGCGGTCCGATCGACCAGCGCGCCGGCGACGTTCATCAGCAGGAGGTTCGTCCGCGTCCCCTTCGACGTGAACGGCTCCTTCCGCACCACGACGAGGTCGAGCGCGCCGTCGAGGTCGAGGTCCCCCACGCCGAAGTCGACCTCCGTCGTCGACGACGACACCGCGGGCGGGAGGAACCCGGGCGCGGGCTGCACCGTCAGCCAGGCGTCGCCGAACTGCCCCGTGGCCGATCCGGGGAGGACGACGACGAGGAGCACGACGAGACAAGCGCGGGCGGGGTCGACCATGGCTCGCTCCGAGGGTCCGGCGGCGTTCGCATCGTACCGCCGGGCGGGGTGACGAGGGGAGCGGCGGCCGGGCGTGGTACAGTCGTCCGAGTCCGACGGGGAGACCGCCTCCGATGCACGCCCGCTCCGCGCTCCTCCCGCTCCTCGGCCTCGCCCTCGGATCGTCGGCGTGCTCCGAGCACCCGGTCGTCCCGCCCCCGGGCGACGCGCCGCCCGCGGCGGAGCCGAGCGGCGGCGGGGCGATCGAGACCCCGAAGCTGACCGCGGAAGACCTCTCGCTGGCGCTCGGCTTCCGGTGGTGGACGCTCGTGGTCCCGGAAGGCGGTGCGCACGGGCTCCGGCTCCGGATCGAGTCCCCCGAGCGGTCGTCGATCCAATCCCTCTCCGAAGTCCGGACCCCCTGGGAGGCCGGTCACGTGATGAGGCTCGGGCTTCGCCCCTCGGGCGACGGGGAGACGCTCTCCGTCACGCTCCTCGCCGGCACCCACGTCGCTCGATCGAGCCTCGAGGACGTCTTCGCCGGCCTGATGCAGGTCGGGCCGGTCGGGCCGATCGAAGGGAACGCCGTGCTCCTCCGGGCCCGGGCCGGTTCGGTCTCGAACGAGCCGCACGAGGACGACGTCACGCTCGCGGTCGAGTGGCGGTGAGCGCCCCGTGACGGCCGGCGAGCGTCTCCCCGACCCCGACGGCGAGGCCCGCGTCCGGGTCGCGTTCCGGCTCCTCGTCCTCTTCCTCGTGCTCCTGACGATCGACGCCGGCCTCTGGTTCGCCGCGGACTTCGGCGCGATGGTCCCCCCGTCGGAGGGGAAGACCGGCGAGCGGCTCTACTTCACGGCCGTCACCGCGCTCGGCCCGATCTCGTGGACGGTCCACGGATTCGGGATCCGGATCCGGACCGAGGACGACGTCACGGCTCTGGCGCTGGCCGTCTTCCTGGCCGCGCTGCCGACGCTCGCGATCCTCTCCCCTCACCGGCGTTGGCTGCAGCCGCTCGCAATCCTCGCGGTCGTCGCCTGGTTCCTCGCCGGCCCGACGCGGACCTCGCTCCGCGTCCCCTGAGCCGACCCTCTCCCCCGGTTCGTCCCCGAATCCGCGTTCGCCCCGGCGCCCCCGGCTCGTCTCCTCCCCCGTCCGCGAACCCCTCGAACCCGATCCCGGAGCCCCCGATGTCCCGCCTGCCGATCGTCGTCGCCGTCGTCCTCCTCGCGTCCGCCGCGCCCGCCCTCGCGAAGAAGATCGAGGTCGGAGAGGGCGGCGCCTTCCCCACCATCCAGGCCGGCGTCGACGCCGCCTCGCCGGGCGACACGGTGGTCGTCGCGGCCGGCGTCCACGCGGAGAACGTGACGATCCCGGCGCCGCTCGCGGGGCTCACGCTGAAGGGAGCGAAGGGGGCCGTGCTCGACGCCCGGCCGCTCGGCGCCGCGGGGTCCGGCCCCGGCCTGACCATCCTCGCGCCGGACGTGACCGTCCGCGCCCTGACGATCCGGAACGCCCGCGCCGGCGAGACGCCGGAGTCCGGCGTCGGCGTCGAGTCGTCGGGCGACCGCGTCCGCCTCCTCGACCTGGAGATCGTCGGCTGCCACGACGGCGCCGCGAGGCTCGCCGGGGACGACGTCGTGGTCACGGGCGGGCGGTTCGACGCGAACCGCGGCGGCCTCGTGATCGACGGCGCCTCCGCCCGGGTCGAGGACGTGCGCGTCCGGACCGACGAGCGGGACGGCGTCCGCGTCACCGGCCCCGGCGCGCGGATCGAGGACTGCCGGGTCGAGACGGTCTTCCGGAGCGGGATCGTCGTCCTCGGCGACGGCGCGAGGATCGTCGCGTGCCGGATCGAGGGGACGGGGCTCCGCGGCGTCGACGTCCTCGGAGTCGACGCGCTCGTCCGCGACAACGAGATCGCGACGACGAGCAAGGAGGGAATCCGCGTCGAGGGGCCGTTCCCGACGATCCGCGGCAACCGCGTCGAACGGTCCGCGACCCACCTCGTCCGCGTGGAGGGGAACGGCGCGACGGTCCTCGACAACGACCTCGAACGCTCGGGGGCCGACATCGTCGCGCTGAACGTGCGCGGCGCGACCGACGGCGTCGTGGCGGGGAACCGGATCCGTCGCTCGGGCGGCGAGGGGATCGTGATCGACGCGGACTCCGCCCGCCTGACGCTCGACGGGAACGAGGTGATCGACGGCGGCAGCTTCGCCCTCGCCGCGTTCTCGCTGTTCGGGGACGACCTGATCGTACGCGACAACCGCGTCAAGCGGTACGCCGGCGACGGCTTCCGCCTCCGGGGCGCGCGGAACCTCCTGGTCGGGAACCGCGCGCTCCGGTGCGCCCGCGACGGCTTCGACCTCCAGGTCCAGGCCGAGGCGACCGAGCTGCGCGCGAACGTCGCGAAGAAGAACGGCGCGGAGGGGTTCGAGAACGAGGCGCCCGGCGTCGTCATGATCGACAACGTCGCGGCCGGCAACCGGATCGACGTCGCGAACGCGGGGACGTTCGCCACGTTCGTCGAGAACGCGTTCGGCGGATCCGTCGCGACGCCGGAGATCGACTGAGCCCTGACCGACCGAGTCACGACGCCCCGGCCACGGACCGAAGCGGGGACGAGGCACGGGAGACGGGGGCGGACGCCCTCCCCCCGCGCGTCCGTCAGAGGCCGATCCGCCAGCGGAGGCCGTTCGTCTGCGCGGTCCCGAGCGGGCCGGCCCCGTTCGGGTCGACGAACATCGCCTGGAAGAACGCCTCGACTCCGCAGAGCGCCGCGTCGGCCGGGAGCGGGACGTCGACCGTGACCGCCCCGTGCGACGTGAACGGCGGCAGCGCGACGGTGACGGTCGGCTGGACCAGCAGCGTCCCCCCGTCGAACGGCGACGCGAGCGGCGCGAGTCCGATCAGCAGCGACGGCGCGACGCCCGGGACCCCCGGCTCGACCCGCAGCTCGACCACGGCGCCGGGGCGCGGCAGCCCGGACCCCGAGAGCACCGGGAGACCGGCCGACCCGGCCTTCCCGCCGCCGTACGCCTCCGACTGCGCCTCCGCCCCGCAGAACGCCGGCCCGGTGCGGACGTCCGGCAGCGACGTGGCGTGGTCGGACGGCCTCGTCCACGGTCCGGCCGGCAGCCACGGGACGGTCGCCGGCTCGTAGGTCCGCCGCGCGCGCCAGCGCCACTCCCCGTCGGCGAGGCCCGAGACCACGGCCGCGAGCGCGTCCTCTCCCGCCTCGACGTCGGCGAACGGGACGACGACCGTCCCCTCGCCGTCGAACGGGACGCCGGCCGACTCGACCTCGACCTCGATCCCGGCGAAGCCGCGGCCGAACGGGGTCGCCAGGTCGAGCACGACGCGGAAGCCGCCGTCCGTCGCGACGCCGCCGGTCACGATCGGCGCGGCGTCGTCGAGCCGCCGGAGGCGGGGCGACCCCGGCGCGTGCACCCCGGCGCGGCCGGACTCGACGAGGATCCGGCCGACCGCGTCCTCGTCGTCGTCCGAACCCGCGAACGGGAAGCCGATCACCAGGTCGGAGAGCCCGTCGCCGTTCAGGTCGCCGGCCCCCAACGACCACGCGTATCCGTCGGGCAGGACCTTCGGACCGTCGAAGACGATCTTCCCGGCCGGGAACCCCGGCGCTCCCCGCCAGACGGTCGCGGCCGCGCCGAAGGAATCGGACGACCACCACGGCGTCTCGTTCGAGGGGGCGCCGGTCGCGAGGTCGGCGAACCCGTCGCCGTCGACGTCGCCGGCGTCGCACAGGGAGAACCCGAGCGTGTGGCCCAGCCCGTCCCCCTCGACCTTCCAGTCGGCGTCCTCGGGCAGCGATCCCTCGTCGCCGAGGAAGAGCACCACGCGCCCCTCGCTCGGCTCGCCGTTCGTCCACCCCGGCGCGCCGACCGCGACGTCGGTGAAGCCGTCGCCGTCGACGTCCGACAGGCCGGTGATCGCCCACCCGAACCGCATCTCCTCCTGACCGCCGTCCCGCACCCAGGCCGGCTGGTCCTTCAGCCCCTTCGGGCGTCCGTGGTACAGACGGACGCGCCCC
>JBICIB010000353.1:0-4127 GCA_043101415.1 Planctomycetota bacterium JB042
CGGACGTCTCGCACGGACCGGCCCCACCGGAACCGGAGTCCTCATGAAGCTCACGCTCGACGGGTCGCCCCTCGCCGTCGCACGGGTCGTCGCGGTCGTCCTCTCCGTCGGAGTGGCCGCGTGGATCGTCCAACGGGCCCACGAGCGGGCGAACCCGGAGCGCCCCCCGCTCGACGCGCCCGCGCACGGACCGGACGCGCCGGACGCGCCGGACGCGCCTCCGGCGGCGGCCGACGGGACCGCGGCCGCGCCCGTTCCCGGATCGCCGGTCTATCTCTCGAGCTCGAAGATGATCTCCGACCTCGGCTTCACCGAGGCGTTCCCGGCCCCCGTCGCCACGCCGACGTTCCTCTTCGGCTCGAAGTCGGGCGACCTCTCCGAGGTGCTCCCCCCCGCGGGGCCGCCGGTCCGGCCGTTCCTTCCGTCGTCGAAGTCGATGGTGATCGACCCGACGCCGGTCGAGCGGCCGTGAGCGCGCTCGCCGGAGCGGCGACGTCGTTCGCGCTCCTCCTCGTCGTCTTCCTGCCGCTGGAGGCGCTCTTCCCCGCGCGGCGGCAGCGGACGCTCCGGCCGGAGTGGACCACCGACCTCCTCTTCTTCCTCGGGCAGTCGCTCCTCTTCACCGCGCCGGTCGTCGCCGTGCTCGTCGGGGTCGACACCTGGATCGACGGGCTCGGGCCGCTCGACCCGGTCCGCGCCGCGGTCGCCCGACAGCCGCTCTGGCTGCAGGGGTTCGAGGTCGTCCTCCTCTGCGACCTCGGCATCTACTGGGCGCACCGCTGGTCGCACCGGAACGCGTTCCTCTGGCGGTTCCACCGCGTGCACCACACGGCGGAGCGGCTCGACTGGCTCGCCGCCTACCGCGAGCACCCGGTCGACAACCTCTACACGCGGCTGGTGGAGAACCTCCCGGCGATCGTCCTCGGCTTCCCGCTCGAGGCGCTCGCGGGGTTCGCGGTCTTCCGCGGGATCTGGGCGATCTACATCCACTCGAACGTGTCGCTCACGCCCGGCCCCCTCCGCGTGCTCCTCGGCGCGCCGAGGCTGCACCACTGGCACCACGAGCTCGACGGCGGCGGCCGCGTCAACTTCGCGAACCTCAGCCCGCTGATGGACGTCGCGTTCGGGACGTACCACGACCCGGGGCGCATGCCGGAGCGGTACGGCATCCGGGACGACGTCTCCCACGCGTGGCCGGCGCAGCTCGTCGACCCGCTCCTCCCCGCGTCGTTGCGCGAGCGGCTTCGGGCACGGCTCGCCGCGACGCATCCGGCCGCGGCCGGACGTCCGACCGAGGACCCCGCCGAGGAGCGCCTGCATCCTCCGGTCGTGACCCGGCCCTGACGCCCGAGACCGCGTCAGTCCGGCTCGGTCCGGACGACCTGCAGGTCGAAGAAGTTCTTGCCGCCGATGTCCGTCGCCTTCACCGCGATCAGGTTCGAGCCCGGGACGAGCGCGGCGCGGCCGGCCGCGTTCGGCGCGATCGAGCGGTAGCGCCCCTTCGTCCAGACGTCGACCTGCCCGGCGAGGACGCCGTTCACGTACAGCTCCGCCCGGTCGTCGACCTTCACCTGGAAGACGAGGCCCCCGCGCGTCGGGTCGTCGACCCGGAGCTCCGTGCGGAGCCAGACGTCCGCCGTCCCCCACTCGGTCGCGGTGCGCCGCTCCTCGCGCGACACCGCGTCGCGGAACGGGGCGATCCCCTTCCTCCACCGGCGGTCGTCGAAGTCGGGGGACGTCCAGTCGCCGGCCGGCGCCTCGAGGACGTACCGCCACTCGACCGACCCGCCCGGATCGTCCGGCAGCACGAACGTCACCGGGCGGGCGAAGCCGCGCCGCGCGACCTCGAGCGGGTGGTCGGAGGGGAGGAGCTCGATCGCCGCGAATCCGGTCGCGATCCGGTGGACGGTCCCCGGGTAGACCGACTTCACGGCGATCCGGAGCGAGCGGACCCTCGTCGCCTCGAACGTCACGGCCTGCTTCACCGTCACGTCGTCGAACAGGGTCGCGGCGAGCGGCTTCCCGTTGTTCACGCGGATCTCGACCTCGCGGGGACGCGCCCAGTCCGCGTCGCCGCCGAGGTACGGGTGGGCCGGCACGAGCTTCAGGACGCCGGCCGCGAGCGGACGCCGGAAGCGGAGTCGGATCCACGGCTCGTCGTCGTGGGCGTCCGAGAGCCACGCCGTCCCCGCGCGGCCGTCGATCGCGTGCTCGGCGGGCCAGTTCCCGTCGAACGCCGACGACACCTCGACCTGCGTCGCGGCCGGGTCGATCCCCTCGACGGCGGCGTCGGCGATGGCCGCCCGGTGGAACGGCTCCTCGACCGAGTCGACGGTGACCCGGACCTCCGCGGACGTCTCGCTCCCCGCCGGCGCCCCGGCGGCGTCGTCGAAGTGCATCTCCGCGGCGAGACGGAGCTCGCCGTTCGACTCGAGCTCGGTCTGCAGGGGGAACCGCTGGAGCGACGCCTCCAGCCCCTCGTTCGGGCGCGCCGCCGCCACGACCTCGCCGTCGATCGACCACTCGACGACGCGCACGACCTCGCCCCGCGCCAGCCGCTCCTTCACCGGCGCGCCGAGGTCGCGCACCCACGCCACCAGCGGGTCCTCGCCGTTCGTGGCGACCGCGAACGCGCCCCCCGCCTCGGCGGCGTCGAACGCCGGCGGGCGCTCGTCGCGGCCGGTCGAGCTCGTCCCGCGCTGGAGGAACAGGAGCGCGAAGCAGGTGTTCGTGTCGTTCTCCCCGTACGCGGTCCCCCACGAGCCGTCGTCCTTCTGCCGGGCGAGGATCTCGGCCGCCCCCTCGGCGTACCAGTCGTGCCCGGCGAGCAGGCGCCGGTTCGCGAGCGCGCCGATCCGCTCGAGGCCGTGCAGGTAATAGAAGTACCAGCGGTTCGCGCCGCCCGTCGTGTCGCGCGGGACCTGGACGTTCTCGGCCACCGACCAGTTCCGGTCGAGCCACGCGGCGCCGAGTTCGGCGCCGGCGCGGCACCGGCGCGCGAGGCCGGTCTTCCGCGCCTCCTCGAGCTGCTCGGCGCAGATCCAGAGGCACGCGACCCCGGCGACGGTCATCGAGGCGGTCGGGTTCCGCCCCGGCTGGTACGAGAACGAGCCGTAGTCCCCCTGCGACTCGAGCAGCTCCTTCGCGACCCGATCCCAGACGATCGACGGGACCCGTTCGCCGCACTTCACGCCCGCGCGGAGGCCGAGGAGGGCGTACTGCGTGTTCGAGAGGTCGACGTGGTTCGGGTCGGAGGTCGGCGTGTGCCCGTACGGATACCCCCAGCGGTTCCCCTGCGCCGTCGAGCCGTTCCCGACCGTGTCGATCAGGCCGCGGGTCAGCTCGGCGATCCGCCGCTTCGGCAGCGGCTCGCCGATCGCGCGGTACGCGAGGAGCGTGACGCCGCGGTCGTACGTCCGGTGGCACGGGCGGCTCTCCATCGCGGCGATCCCGGCGCGGATCGCGGGGTGGTCCTTCCGGACTCCGGCCTGGACGAGCGTGTAGACCGCCAGCGCCGTCATCCCGTAGTAGTGGACGCGGTCCATGCCGACCCAGGTCCCGTCCGGCTCCTGACGATCCAGGAGGTAGGCGATCCCCCTCCGCGTGGCGGCGTCGACCGCGGCCGGGTCGATCTCCGCCGTCCGCGGGATCAGCGTCGCCGGATCCGCCCGCGTGACCGAGACGCGGAACCGGCCGACCGCGTGCGCCGGCCACTGCGACTCGAACGAGAGCCGGACCTTCAGGGTCGAACCGTTGTTGAACCCGAACGGGCGCGCCGGGAGGAGGACGGCGGTCCGGTCCTCGTGCCGCCGGTGGCCGTCGGCCGACCACCCCTGGTCCGGGACGACCCGGCCGTCGACCGCGTAGCCGCCCGAGAGGGTCGGCTCGGAGTGGTCGACGTGGCACTCGGTGAGGACGACCTCGCGCGGGCGCGCGACCGAGCCGCGCTGGGAGACCGTCGCCGTCACCTCGCTCAGCACGAAGTTCCCGTTGTCGGCCCGGCCCGGGCCGCGGTGCGGCAGCGAGTCATGCGTCAGCGCCTCGAGGCGGAGCGCGGTGTACTCGCCCGGCTCGAGGACGTAGTCGGCCTCGTAGACCGCCGTGTCCGGGCGCGCCCCCTCCGCCAG
>JBICIB010000354.1:0-8988 GCA_043101415.1 Planctomycetota bacterium JB042
GCGCGTCGGCCGTCAGGACCCCCTCGTCGGCGAGGCGGGGGAGGGCGGCGACCAGCGCGGCCCCCTCGGGGCAGAGGAGGAGCCCCTCGGCCGCGGCGGTGCGTCGGATCGCGTCGAGCATCGCGTCGTCGTCGACGGCGACGGCGCGGCCGTCGGAGCGGCGGATCTCCCGCAGCACCCACCAATCCGCGAACGCCTTCGGGACCTGGAGGCCGGTCGCGATCGTCCGTCCGTCCGGCGTCGCCTCGCTCTCGTCCTGCCCCGCCTCGAACGCGGCGACGATCGGGGCGACGGCGCGCGCCTGGACCGCGATCATCCGGGGCCGCGCCGCACCGATCAGGCCGACCGACTCGAGCTCGTCGAACGCCTTCGCCATCCCGAGGAGGCCGGTCCCGCCCCCGGTCGGGTAGAGGATCGCGTCCGGGAGGCCGCCGAGCTGTTCGAACAGCTCGTACCCCATCGTCTTCTTCCCGTCGAGGCGGTACGGCTCCTTCAGGGTGGAGACGTCGAACCCTTCGCCCGCCTCCGCCTTCATCCGGCGCGCCGCGTCGGCGATCGTCCCGTCGACCTCGGTGACGGCGGCGCCGCACGCGCGCGTCTCGAGGCGGTTCGGCGCGGGGGAGTCGGCCGGGAGCCAGACCGCGGCGTCGAGGCCGGCGCGGGCGGCGTAGGCGGCGAGCGCGCCGGCCGCGTTGCCGGCGGACGGCGCGACGAGCCGCGTCGCTCCGCGGTCGCGGGCGGCGGTGACCGCGGCCGCGAACCCGCGCGCCTTGAACGACCCGGTCGGGTTCGTCCCCTCCTCCTTCGCCATCAGGCGGGGGAGTCCGAGGATCCGGCCGAGCCGATCGAGGGGGAGGAGCGGCGTGAGCCCTTCGCCGAGGGTGACCGGCGGCGCGTCGCCGACCGGGAGGACCTCCCGGTAGCGCCACATCGAACGCTCGCGCCCCGCGATCGAGCCGCTGCGAAACGCCTCGGCGAGGCGGGTCGGATCGTAGGCGGCGCTGAGCGAACGGCCGCACGCCGCGCAGACGGTCGCGAGGGCGGCCGGATCGTGGGGGGCGTCGCACGACGCGCAGGCGAGGGAGACGAGCATCGAGCCGGGGAGGATACCTGTCCTCTGCCGGGCGGATCCGGTGCGAATCCGGAACATCGGCCCGCGCGATGGAATTGGAGGCGAGAGAGCGCTCGGTTCCGGCCCCTCGCGTTGGCAGGATGGCGAGCCGCAACCGGGTGACGCACCGCGCAGGATCGGACTCGAACGAATCGGGACGCGAGGAGGACCCGTGTTGTCTCCGAGAGCCGAGAACGAACGGTCGATCGCCGGCGCCAGCGTCGGCACCCTGCTCCAGACCGCGCGCACCGCCGCGTCGGGGCTGCTGGCGGGCGGCGTGGTCCATGAGTTCGCCAACCTCCTGACCGTGGTCGACGGGATGCGCCAGATGGCCGCCCTCGCCCCGGACTCCCCGCCGAAGCTGACCCTGCTCGACCAGCCGGCCGATCGGTGCGGCGCGATCGTCGAGGCGTTCCGCCACTTCTTCGGCGAGCGGGGGGACCGGGTCGAGGCGTCCACGGCGCGACTCGAACTGACGTCCCTGGGAGAGCTGCTGCGCGCGTTCCTCCGCGGCCACGCGGCGCGCGTCGACGTCCAGGAGGCGGGCGCGGAACTCCCGGTCGACGGGCGGCTCGGGGCGACGCTCCGGCCGGTGATCCTCTGCGTCGTGCTGGGGCGGCTGGAGCGGGCGCGAGCGGCGGAGGCGACGCCGTCCCGGGTCGGTCTGGCGGCGGAGCGGGACGCGGACGGCGGGGTGGCGTTCGTCGCGCACCTCGGCGGGGGGGACGCGCTGGCGTCGCTCGGACCGGTCGAGGGTGCGCCCGGGGACGACGCGTCGCTCGGGGAGCGGGTCGAGGCGGTCGGCCGCGAGCTCGCGGCGGCGCTCGGCGGAGAGGTCGAGGACGTCCCCTCGACGCGGCCGCCCGGCCGACGCCTCCGGGTCCGGGTCCCCGCCTGACCGCCCGACCGCCCGGCCGCCGGGACGAGGCGCCGAGCCCCTTCGTCTCAAGACGCCGGCCGGTACGATACGATTCCCCTTTCAACGGCTCCCCGAGAG
Source organism: Planctomycetota bacterium JB042 (assembly GCA_043101415.1). Classification (GTDB taxonomy): domain Bacteria; phylum Planctomycetota; class B15-G4; order B15-G4; family JADJEK01; genus JAUIEL01. Next base: position 2,109 of record JBICIB010000354.1, read on the forward strand.
GAGTCGTAACCGACGGGCGGGTCGCGATCTCCGGCCCGCTCCCCCGTTCCCGGAGCCCCCTCCCGATGAATCCTGCGCTGCGCGGTCCCCTGGTCCTCCTCGCCCTGGGCGGGCTCGTCCTCGCCTCCTGCGGCGGCATGGACGGCCCGCCCCCGCTCCAAGGCGACCACGAGTTCACGCTCGTCTACAGCCAGTCGAACTTCGGCAACATCGAGCCGTGCGCGTGCAACAACCGCACGACCGGCGGCTTCCCGCGCCGCTTCGCGTACCTCGAGGCGCAGCGGGCGGCCGGGAAGAAGCTCCTCGTCCTCGACTCCGGCGACTCGCTCTTCACCGAGAAGTACGTCAGCCCCGAGATGGCGGGGCAGACCCGGGCGAAGGCGGACGCGATCGCCGAGGCGTTCGCGAAGTCCGGCATCGACGCGATGACGTTCGGCGAGCTCGACCTCCAGACCGGCGGGAACTACCTCAAGCACCTCGTCGCGGAGCACGACCTCCCGATGGTCGCCGCGAACGTCAAGCTCCGGAAGTCGGGCGACCCGCTCTTCGAGCCGTACCGGATGATCACGCTCGGGGACGTCAAGGTGGCGGTGATCGGCCTGGTCGCGCCCGAGGTGCGGCGGATCGTCAGCCAGACGAACGAGGAGGGGGCGACGATGACGACCCTCTCGAAGGAGCAGCACGTCTTCCTCGAGGACCTGTTCGAGGACAAGGACGTCGTGATCGAGGACCCGATCGAGGTGGCGCGCGAGGTCGTGGCGGACGTCCGGGGCGAGGCGCACGTGGTGATCGTCCTCTCGCACATGTCGCCGCGCATGACGAAGGAGTTCGCGGCGTCGGTGACCGGCGTCGACGCGATCGTCGGGGGCCACATGCCGTCGAACCAGCCGAAGTACGAGATCCCGGCCGGGGTCCTCGTGCTCAGCACGCCGATGAACGGCACCGTGCTCGGCGTCGTCGACTTCGACGTGCGGAACGGCGGGCTGGTGTTCCAGGACCGGACCGAGGTCGAGTCGTTCCGCGAGCGGCTGCCGCGGCTCGAGGAGCTCCGCGAGACGATCGTCGGCCGGCACGGCTCCGACGACCCGGACGAGATCGAGGCGACCGACCTCGAGTCGGCGAACAACCTCCGCCTCCTCGACACCACGATCCCCGACGTCGAGCGCGCGATCGCCGAGGCGGACGCCGAGCCGGTCTCGCACTTCGTCCACTCCCACGTCACGCTCGACGGCCAGGAGTACCCGGACCATCCGGAGATGTCGGAGCTCGTGCGGAGCTACCGTCGGGGGCTCGCCGACCTCTACACCGACCCGGCGGCCGAGCCGAACCCCGCCATCGTCCCCGCGGCCGGCGCGCAGGCGTACGTCAAGGACGTCGAGTGCATCAAGTGCCACCGTCCGCAGTACGAGTTCTGGCAGAACACGTACCACGCGCGGGCGTGGCAGACCATGCTCGACTACGAGGCGCAGTACGACCTCGAGTGCATCGTCTGCCACACCGTCGGCTACATGGCGCCGGGCGGATTCGACCGGCCCGACACCGTCGCCGGGTACGAGAACGTCCAGTGCGAGAGCTGCCACGGCCCGGGGAGCTTCCACCTCGACGGCATCAGCTTCCTCGACTCCTCGAAGATCGACGGGGACGCGGTCCGGATGGACTGCGAGCGGTGCCACAACAACGAGCACTCCCCCGAGTTCCAGCGCGAGACGTACGTCTCCCGCGTGTCGTGCCCGCCGATCGACCCGAACGAGCCGCTCGTGCGGGGCGCCCTCGGCCTGGCCCGCCAGGGGATCGAGAAGTCGCTGGCGAAGCCGGACGCCGTGCCGCGGTTCTACCAGGCCGCGATCGACCTCGACCTCCGGCTCGGGAACCACGAGCAGGCGCACCGGCTGGCGCGCACGGCCCTCGAGAAGTTCCCGGGCCACGAGAAGCTGAGCGTCGGCGCCGCCTGGGCGCTCGACGGGCTCGGCCGGACGCGCGAGGCGATCGATCTGCTCGCGGGGGTCTACGACGCGCAGGACCCGCAGCCGCTCGTCATGAAGGAGATGGCCCGCCTCTTCCTCCACGGCAGCGAGCGCGACGCCCGCGACCTGCGGTCGGCGCGCGCGTGCGTCGAGCACGCGCTCGGCAGCTTCGGCGCGAAGGACCCGGCGTGGAACCTCCTCCACGCCGAGCTCCTGTACGCCGAGGGAAGCCTCGACGAGGCGGTCGCCGAGATCGAGCGGGTCGTCGACAAGATGCAGATGCGGACGTCGCCGTACACCGATCGCCTCGAGGCGTGGACGGCCGAGCAGCGCGCGCGCCGCGAGGTCCGTCTGCCGCCGCCGATGGCCGGCCGGTAGAGGAGCTCAGCGGTCCTCGGAGTCGCCCGCGTCCTCGGACGCCCCGGTGGCGCCGTCCGGGATCGCCGCCCGGATCTCCTCCCACCACTCCGCGATCTGTCCGCGCAGCTCGGCCGGGAAGAGCGGCGTCACGCGCGTCACGACCCACGCCGAGACGCGGGCGGAGTGCGAGCGCGCGAGGGCGTCCTGCACCGGCTCGACGCCGCGGAGGTGGGAGAGGAGGAGGACGACGACGACGACGATCGCGGCCGCCTTCACCGCGCCGAACAGGCCGCCGAGGAGACGGTCGTACGACTGCAGCCGCAGCCGCGCCAGACCGCCCCGGAGGAGGTGCGCGAGGATCGTCCCGACGACGAACGTCCCGAGCGCGATCGCGAACCAGGCGAGGGCGCGGGCGGCGACGTCGGTCACCGCGAACTCCCGGTCGATCCAGACCGCGAGGCCGGGCGAGAAGAGGCGGGCGAGCACGATCGACGCGACGAGCGTGGCGAGCCGGACCGCCTGCCAGACGAACCCGCGCACGAGCCCGACGATCGCCTGGTAGGCGATCAGGAGCAGGGCGGCGAGGTCGACGGCGCCGAGGTCGAGCAGGGCGCTCAGGGGGCCTCTCCCTCCCGCGGCTCGGGAGCGGTCGAGAAGAGGGTCTTCTGGCGCGCCGACACCCCCTCGAGGAGGTCGTGGACCTTCTCGAACAGGTCGGCGAGCTCGACCGGCTTCGGCACGAACGGATTGCCGTGCTCGCGCAGGAACCGCGCCAGCTCGTCGTTCAGCGTGTCGCCGGTCAGGAAGACGACCCGCCGCGCGAGGCCCGGGTCGAACCGGGCGACCCGGTCGTGGAACTCGATGCCGTTCAGTCCCGGGCGGTGCAGGTCGGAGACGATGACGTCGACGCTGTTCCGACCGAGGAACCGGAGCGCGGCGTCGCTCCGGTCGAACGCGGTGACGGCGTTCCCGGTCCGTTCGAACGCCTCGCGCAGGAGCGAGCGGCAGACCGGGTCGTCCTCGACCACCATGATCCGGCGGCCGCGGACGCGCGCCGCCTTCTTCGCCCGCCGGGCGGGGCGCGGCTTGGCCGCCGAACGGTAGACCTTGAACGTCATCAGGAACGACGCCCCGGCTTCGGTCTCCATCAACTGGATGGCCGCCTGCTGCTGGCGGAGGATCTCGCGGCAGAGCGCGAGGCCGAGTCCGGTCCCCTGTCCCTCGTCCTTCGTGGTGAAGAACGGCTCGAAGATCCGCTCCCGGAGGTCCTCCGGGACGCCGGGGCCGGTGTCGCGCAGCAGCAACGAGACCGTCTCCTCCGCGGCCGACGCCTCGATCGTGATCCGCCCGCCGTGATCGGCGGCGTACATCGCCTGCTCCGAGTTCCCGATCAGGTTCACGAAGACCTGCAGGAGCTGGTGCGCCTCGCCGTGGACCGCGGGGAGATCCTCGGGGATCCCGACGTTCACGGAGACGTTCTTCACCCGGAGGTCGTGGCTCTTCAGGTCGAGCGCCTTCCGCAGGACCTTCCAGAGTTCGACGCGACCCGGCTTCGACGGGCGGCGCCGGCTGAAGTCGAGCAGGTTGCGGACGATCCGGCTGGTCCGGATCGCCTCGCCGTACACCTTCTCGACCTGCGAGCGGACGTCGCGTTCGAGCTCGCGCATCAGCAGGAGCTGCGAGTACCCGATGATCCCGGAGAGCGGGTTGTTGATCTCGTGGACGATGCCGGAGATCAGTCGTCCGGCGGAGGCGAGCCGCGTCAGGTTCAGGCACTCGGCCCGAGCCCGGAGGAGGTCGGTCACCTCGTGGAGGAGGACGAGGGTCCGCACCTCGGACGGGTCGTCCCCGCCGCCGGGAACCCGGACCGTGCGGACGCGCCGCGCGGAGAGCGCCCCGGTCGGTCCGACGACCCCCCGCACGTCCGCCCCCGCGTCGGGGAGCGGCGGGAAGACCTCGTCGAACGAGCGCCCGACGACGACCGAGGGATCGAGGTCGAGCGCGACGGGCGCCGCGTCCCCGACCGCCGTGACGACGCCGGACGCGTCGACGACGACCGCCGGCCATCGCCGGCAGAGCTCCTGCATGTACGGGTCGGGTGAGATCATCCGGACCCGGGTCGGGCGCGCCGACCCTTCCCTTCCCTGTCGCCGAGCGGACACCCGAACCGGAGGCGAGCCCCCCCCGCACCGAACCGAGCGCGCGCCAAACGTAAGCTGCTGTCGGGGCCGAACGCAAGCCGGTTTCGTCGGTCGTGCGCGGACAGGGGGCGCGGAGGGGTCGAAGTTGGAACGGACCGGGGTGAATCGCACCGCTTGACACCCCTTCACCACCGGGTAGAAGGGTCGTCTTCCTCGCGACGAGAACCATCGGATCCGCCCGAGCATGCCGACCATTCGCTTCGAGTGTCCCTATTGCGGAGAGCCGTTCTCGGACTCCGACGACATCGACTACATCCGGTCGTATCAGACGTGCCCCTCGTGCGAGGCGTCCCTCGACGAGGACGATCTGGAGGATCTCGACTCGATCGACGAGGAGTCGGACGGAGAGGACGACGAGGACCTCGGCGGCGGGTACGACGGCGGCGACGACGACGACGACGATATGATGGGGGACGACGGGGACGACGACGGCGGCGACGACGACGACGACGACGGTGACTACGACGACGACGACGAGTTCGAAGAGGACGACTGACCCCACCCGGCCCGGTCCGACTCCTGGACTCGCCGGTCTCGTCCCGCTCCTCCTGGTCACGTTCCTCGCTCCGGCGCCTCCCCTCCTCGCGCAGAGCGCCCCGGAGCCGCCGCGGGGCGAGGATCCCTTCCTCCCCGGCGCCCCGGTCCCCCGCGCCCTCCGCGAGCGCCGGCGATGGATCGAGGAGATCCCGATCGCGGACCTTCCGTCGGTGCGGCACGATCGGATCGTCTGGTCCGCGCGCGTCGACGCCGACCTCGCGTCCGGGCCGATCGCGTGCGGTCGGGGAGCGCTCGTCGGGACCGTCACCGGACACGTCCTGCTCCTCGGGGCCGGGCGCGGCGAGGAGGTCTGGCGGACGCGCGTCGGTCCGGCGATCACCGTCCGGCCCGGCGTCCTCGACGATCGGGCGCTGGTCCTCGACGCGATCTCCGGCATGCACGTCCTCGACCTCGCGGCGGGAGGCGTGGTCCGGACGGTGCGGATGCCCGACGGCGACGTCGTCGATCGGATCGCGCCGTTCGGGACGCTCGTCGGCGTCGCCACGCGCGCGGGGATCGTCGCGCTGCTCGAGCGGGAGACGCTCCGGCTCGTCTCACGGACCCGCGTGCCGGGTTCGCCGGCGGCCGCGCCGATCGTGGTCGGCGACCACGCGGTCGTGGCGCTCGCCGCGAGCGGGCTGCACGCCGTTCGGACGAAGGACGGCCGCACGGCGTGGGCGCGGGCGATCGCGGGCGGCGTGAACGGCGCCCCGGTCCACGTGCGGACCCCGAAGGGCGCCGACCTCGTGGTGGCCGCCGGGGCGGCGGCCGGCGTGGTGGCCGTCGACGCCGCGACCGGTCAGGAGGTCTGGCGACACCGGGAGGCGGGGGCGCCGATCGGTCTCGCCGCGCCGGAGGGACGCCTGCTGGCGGTCTTCGAGAGCCGTCGCCTGGTCGAGCTCGACCCGGAGCGCGGCGGCGCGCGGCGGGGCGTCGAGCTCGCCGGCGTCCCCTCGTTCGCGCCGGCGGTCGCCCCGGGCGGCGTCCTCGTCGCCCGGGCGAACGGAATCCTCGAGCAGTTCGACTCCGATCTGCGGCGCGGGGACCGGATCGAGCTGCGGGGCGAGCTCGCGGGACCACCGGTCGTCTCCGGATCGACCGCGTACGTCGGTCTGAAGCGCCGGCTCGTCTATCGGGTCCGCCTCGACTGAGCCCGCGTCATCTCCCGAGCCCGCGGCGCCGTCGGACGACGACGAGGAAGAGGTCGCCGCCGGCCCCGGAGTCGTCCTCCCACCCTCCGTCGACCTCGACGAACGTGATGTCGTCCTCCAGCGGGGGGATCGGCACGTCGAACGTCTCCTCCCCGAGCCGGACGGTCAGGGCGCGCGGCAGGTCCGCGCCGGGACGGGCGGAGACGGACGCCTCGATGAAGAGGTCGCGCCCGACCTCCGTGACGCCCGGCTCGATCTCCTCCCCGAACCGGTGGAACGTCGGGTCGAACGGGAGCCCCTTCCGGCGCCGCTCGTTCATCTCCTCGATCGCGTCCTCGTCGGCGAGGTCGAGCACGCCGGCCCGGTCCTCGAAGTGGTGGCGCAGCTCGTGGAGGATCGTCTCCTCCACCTCGAACGGGACGTCGAACGACGGGTCGCGCTCGGCGACCGCGACGAACGAGCCGTAGTACAGGACGATCGTCGAGAGGAGGGGGGCCTCGGCGATCAGGGCGGTCCGGTGGACGCACTCGCCGAGCGTGAAGTAGTCCTCGATTGCCGGATGGTGGCGGGCCTCCTGCTCGAGGACGAGGCCGTCGATGTCCTCCCGGAACTCCTCCGGGATGCGATCGAACACGTCGATCGCGAGTCGTTCGAGATCGGAAGAGCA
>JBICIB010000355.1:0-2656 GCA_043101415.1 Planctomycetota bacterium JB042
GCGCTGCTCCTGCTTTGCGGCGCGGCGTGGGGAGTCTGGAGCTGGATGGGACGGGCGAGGTACGAGCCGGGAGAGGTCCGGGAGGCCGGGGCGGGCGGGCCGCGACTCGAGCCGCCGGTCGACGACGCTCCGGTCCCCGGGACGTGGCTCGTCGAGGCAGGGGTCCGCCTCGCGCACCGATCGATCGGCGAGGGGGACCGGCTGCTCGTCCTGCACGGGGGACCGTCCGTCCCGTTCGTGACGGCTCCGGAGGGGTTCGCGCGCCTCGGGGAACGGCGGCGGGTGACGTTCTTCGACCAGCGGGGCTGCGGCGGGTCGACGCGACCGTTCGAGCGTCTGCGGGGCGGCATGGGGGAGCGGTTCGAGCGGCTCGAACGGACGCTCGGCCTCGGCGCGCAGATCGCCGACGTCGAGCGGGTCCGCCGGATCCTCGGCGAGGAGCGGCTCGTGCTGGTCGGTCACTCGTTCGGCGGGCTCCTCGCGGTGCTCTACGCGGCCGAGTTCCCGGAGCACGTGCGCGCCCTGGTCCTCGTCGCGCCGGCCGACCTGGTCGTGATGCCGTCCCTGAGCGGCGACCTGTTCTCCACCATCCGAGCGCGGCTCCCGGACGACCGGCGCGAGGAGTTCGACGCGTTCCTCGGGGAGTACCTCGACTACGGGACGCTCGGCGAACGTTCGGACGCCGAGCTCGCGGCGCTCCACGCGCGGCTCGGCGCGTGGTTCGCGGCCGCGTCGACCGGCGCGTCGGCCTCGGTCCCCCGGGAAGGCATCGGCGGGTTCGCGCCGTTCGCGATGTACCTGTCGCTCGGTCGCTCTCACGATTGGAGCGACGCGGTCCGGGCGATCGAGGCGCCGACGCTGCTCGTCCACGGCGACCGGGACCTCGTTCCGGTCGACGCGTCGCGTCACGTCGCCTCGCGGCTCGAGGACGCGACGGTCGAGGTGATCGAGGGGGCGGGGCACTTCCCGTTCTCCGACCGGCCCGAGGCGTTCGCGGAGGCGGTCGAGCGGTTCCTCGACGCGTTGCCGGCGGAGTGAGGGCCCGGCGCCGGGCTCAGCGCTCCGGACCCCGTTCCCGTTCGAGGAGCCTCGCCTTCCGCTCGGCTCCCCATCGATACCCGCCGGGACGGCCGTCCGACCGCACGATCCGGTGGCACGGGACGAGCACGGCGACGACGTTCGCGGCGCACGCTCGCGCCACGGCGCGCGCCGCGGCCGGGTCGCCGATCGCGCGCGCGACCTCGGCGTAGGTCCGCGTGCCGCCGGGAGGGACGGCGCGGAGCGCGCTCCAGACCCGGAGCTGGAACGGCGTGCCGCGGAGGTCGAGCGGCAGGGCGAGCGGGACGCGGACGTCCTCCAGGTGGCGGAGCGCGGCGTCGGCCAGCTCCCGGTGTCGGTCGGTCGCCGCCGCCCGGACGGCGCGGGGGAACGCGCGCGCGAGCTCGGCCTCCAGGGCCGCGTCGTCGTCGCCGAGCAGCACCGCGCAGACGCCGCGATCGGTCGACGCGACGAGGACCCGACCGAACGTCGACGGGCGCGTCGACGTCGCGAGCGCGACCCCCTCGCCGCCGCGGGCCGCGCGGCCGGGGGGCATGCCGAGCCCGTCGCGTGCCGCGTCGTACAGGCCGCGCGACGACCCGAACCCCGCCGCGTACGCCGCGCGGGTCAGCTCCTCTCCCGCGCGGACCCGCGCCCGCGTCCGCGCCAGCCGCATCGCGCGCTGGAGCTCGCGGGGCGTCCACCCGGTCCGCTCCCGGAAGCGACGGGCGAGGTGCGACGGGCTGCGTCCGACCTCCGCCGCGAGCGCGTCGAGCGTGCAGTCCTCGTCGAGCCGCTCCTCGAGGAGGTCGATCGTCCGGGTCACGAACGGCTCCGCCGCGGCGACGAACGCCTCGTCGGGGCGGCAGCGGCGGCAGGGGCGGAAGCCGGTCGCCCGGGCGACCGCCGCCGACGCGTGGAACACGACGTTCCGCCGGAGCGGCCGCCGCGACGGACAGCCGGGCCGGCAGTAGACGCCGGTCGTCCGGACCGCGTAGACGAACGATCCGTCCGCGGCCGCGTCCCGGGCCACGACCGCGGCCCAGGCGTCGCTCTCGGAGAGGGGGAGGGGCGGGGTGTTCATGGCGGCGAGGGTACCGCGCCGCCCGCGGGCCGATCTTCCCGCGGAACGCGGTCGAACTCGATTCCCTCGTCGTCGGCCGCGTCCCGGAGGAGCCGCGCCAGCGCCGCGTCGAACCGGTCCGGCGGCGGTGGAGGAGGGACGCGGCCGAGCGCGTCCCGGAACCGTCCGATCTCCTCCTCGCCGAGGAAGCGCGCCGAGTGGGGGACGAAGAGCCGCTCGTTCCGGACGTTCGGAGAGCGCGCGCGCATCCCGAACTGGCCGGCGCCGAGCGGGGCGAAGATCGTCGTGAGGTCGACCGGGGACCAGAACGCGACCACGTCGGCGACGCGCCCCTCGTCGAGGCGGCGCACGATCTCGGTCGACAGGAAGAACGAGGAGGAGGAGACCAGGACGGCGCGGTCGAAGCGGGCGCGCTCGGCGCGATCGAACGCCGCGAGGAGCGCCTCGCACCCGGCCGAGAACCCGACGACGTCGAGGTCGAGCGGTCGCGTCGATCCGCTCCGCGCGTGGAGTTCGACCAGCGCGTCCGCGGCC
>JBICIB010000356.1:0-7132 GCA_043101415.1 Planctomycetota bacterium JB042
CGGCCGACGGCGCGCCGATCACGAGCGCCGCGTCGTCGCGCCCCGGCCCGAACGGGACGGCGTGGACGACGCGGCCGAACGCCGCGCCCGCGTCCGGTCCGGGGAGGACCAGCAGCGACGCGCCCGACTGTCCGTCGAGCACGCGGACCTCGTTCCGGCCCGGCGCGCCCGCCGCGATTTCGTCGAACCCGTCGCCGTTCAGGTCGCCGAGGACCGCGAGCGACGCGCCGACCTCGCTCGACGCCACCGTGCCGGCGTGGGTCCAGACCGGCGTCCCGGACGACGACCCGATCAGGTGGACGGCGCCGCGGGACGACGACCGCCCGGGCTCACCGACCACGAGATCGACCGCGCCGTCCGCGTCCGCGTCGGCCACGGTCGCGAGCGCCTCGCCGAACCGGCCCGGCGACGACGACGGCGACGTGAGGTTCGCGATCGAGCTCAGGTCGGTCCCGCTCCGGATCGCCACGACGCCCGACCCCTGGTCGGGGACGCCGACCGCGAGCTCGCGCACGCCGTCGAGGTCGACGTCCGAGATCCTCGCGAACGCCGCCGGGGGCTCGCTCAGGCCGACGTGGTCGACGCGGCGGAGCGCGGCGCCGACCTGCCGGAACCCGGCCGGGAGCGACACGCTGCCGAACGACGTGGTGACCGTGACCGCCTCGACGGCCCCCGGGTCCTCGCCCGCCGGCACCTCGGCGAGGACGGTCTGGTCGTCGAGGACGTCGACCGCGGCCGCGCGCCCGCCGACGGAGACCGTGATCGCGCCGGCGCCCCCGTCGCCGGACAGCCCCGTCCCCTTCAGGACGACCGTGGTCGGACCGAACGCCCCGCCGTGGTCCGGTTCGATCGAGGCGAGCGTCGGCGCGGTCCCGTACTGGAACGCGCTCGCGAGGGTGTCGCTCCGGACGACCCCCCCCTTCGTGACGCGGACCTCGACGCCGACCGTCCCCGCGGCGTGGGCCGGCAGGACGCCCTGGAGCTCGTCGTCGGAGACGACCTGGACCGAGGTCGCGTCGACGCCGCCGAACAGGATGCGCGCCGACCCCGGTTCGACGTCGACCGACATCCCCGTCCCGCGCACCACGACCGTCGTGCCGCCGCCGAGCGGGCCGGCGCCCGGGTCGACCTCGGCGAGCGTCACCGGCAGGTACCCGACCGACGCCGTCGTCTCGACCGCCGGCGCGTCGTGCCCGTCGGTGCTCGACGCGGTCACGCGGATCGTGAGGGTCCCTCCGCCGCCGGGGGCGGGGTACGACGCGCGGTACCGCCCGCTCCCGGCGTGGAACGCCATCGCCTGGTCGGAGAACGCGCCGCCGTTCAGCGACACCGACGCCGTCGCCGACTGGACGCCGACCGGGTGGGTCACGATCGCGGTCACCTCGAACGGGTCGTCCGCGTCGAACGACGACGGCGCGGTCTGGATCGACGTGATCGTCGGCGCCTCGAACGCGGTGGCCGCCCTCGTCTTCGTCGTCGAGTTCCCCTCGAGGTCGTTCGCGACGACCTCGACCGTGAACGGACCGGCGACGAGCTGCGGCGTCGAGGCGAAGGTCGCCGACCAGGTGTTCCCGGACCCCTTCGACATCGGGGTCTGGTGCTTCACGGAGCTGCTCTGCACGATCCGCGCCGTCACCGACACGAGCGGCGTGTCGGGATCGGTGACCGTCGCCGACACCGAGAGCGACGAGCCGGCGGCGACCGGGTTCGGCGTGACCGACGGCGTCCCGACCGACGGCGGGGCGCCGGACGAGTCGTAGAGCGTGAGCGTCTCCTGCGCCGGGCTCGACGAGTGGCCGGCGACGTCGACGGCGACGAACGTGACCGAGAGCGTCCCGGGGGTGCCGAACGCCGGGAAGGTCCCCTCGTACCGGCCGCTCCCGGAGTCGAACGACAGCCCGATCGGCACCGCCGCGCCGCCGTTCACGCTGCCGGTCGCGGTGACCGACGCGATCGCCGAGGAGTCGGTCACGAGGACCGAGGCGACGACCGGGTCGCCGTCGAGCGCCGGATCGGGCCCGAGCTGCGGCGCGCTGCAGACCGGGTCGTCCATCACCTCGATCGTGCCCGCCGTCTGCGCGGCGTTCTCCTGCTGGTCGAGCGCGTCGAGCACGACGTCGTACGTCTTCTCCGCCAGGCCGCCGCCGAACGACCCGGAGTACGTGCCGCCCCCGGCGTGGCTCAGCGTGATCTGGTCGACGGTCGTCGGGCCGTCCTTCACCGAGCAGGTGACCGTCCCGACCCCGGAGAGGTCGTCGGTGATCGGGATCGAGACCGTCATCGAGGAGGCCGGCGGCCAGGGCGACGGGGTGAGGGAGAGCGTGCCGAGCGTCGGCGGCGTGACGTCGATCTCGATGATCTCGAGGTCGTCGATCCACCACGCGTCGTTCGCCTCGTCCATCTCGCCGCGGATGCGGACCCGCACGCCGTCGACCAGCGACGGCGCCGGCAGGTCGACCGAGCGCGTCGTCCACCCGCCCGGGTCGACGCCGTTCGAGGTCACGCGGAGCAGCTCGGCCCAGAGCGCGCCGCCGACCGAGATCTCCGCGACGAGCGCCTCCCCGCTCTCGACCCCCTGCCGGCGCTCCTCGAAGCGGAGCGTGGCGGACGCGTTGCCGGTCAGGTCGAGCGTCGTGGTCCGGATCTCGTGGTCGTCGAACGCACCGGATCCGGCGGCGGAGAGTTTCAGGGCGCCGCCGGGGCTCGGCGGCGACGGCGCCGACGCATCGATCACCGGCCCGTCGATCACGACCCACTTCGAAGTGTCGACGGTCGGCGACGGGAACGCGTCCGCGAACGGGAGGAGCTGCGTCCCCGGGTGCGACGACCCGCAGACGATCCCCGCGGCGACGCTCTGGATCTTCGTCTGGCTCTGCGCGCCGAAGCCGGCGACCCCGGCGCAGCCGCCGATCGTCGAGCACATGATCTGGCAGTCCGCGTCCCCGTCGCACGTCCCCGCGCCGAAGTTCATCGCCAGGTAGTGCGCGGTCGTCGCCGCGCGCGTCGCCAGGTTCGCGGTGTACGTCGTCTCGGAGACCGAGTAGCCGGACGACATGCTGCAGACCGAGCTCGTGAACGCGGCGCCGCGGACGGAGCCGTCGAGGTCGCGTCCCGTGATCAGGTGGGCGAGATCGCGGTGGATCGCGCCGAGCGAGTTCGACCACTCCGACTTGAACTGGTTCTGCAGCGCGGCGGCGATCGTGAAGGTGTACGGGTCCGGCTCGCTGGTCCGGACCACGACCGTCGTCAACTCGAAGACGACGCCGGCGTCGCGGTCGAAGATCGCGGAGACCTCGTTCATGACCGTCTCGACGTCGGCGAGCGTTCCGATCACCGTGCCGCCGTTCGCCTGGTAGTACTCGACGTCGCAGTCGATCCCGAGCTCGACGACCGTCGAGCCGGCGGCGAACGCGGCGAGCTCCGGTGCGATCGAGGGAGGCGCCGCTCCGGCGGGGTACGCGAGCAGGGTCCCGTCCGGCGCGCCGTCGACCAGCCCGGCGAGCGGGCGGAGCACGAACCGCGCCCCGTCGGGCCGGACCACGAACGCGGTCAGGCCGTCCGGGCCGACGCTCGCCGTGACGGTGCCGTACCCCTCCGCGCCCGGGACGTGGGCCGTGCCGCGGTACGTGGCGGACGGCGGCGGCGGGATCGACGTCGCCTCGTCCCCGTCGACGACGAGGAGCTGGAACGCGGGGGACCGGAGCGAGCGCGGCGCGAGCGCCAGCGCGACCGGGCTCCCGTCGAGTTCGACCACCACGTCGAGCGAGGCGCCGCCCGGCCCGGCGGAGGTCGACGCGAGGATCTCCGGCTGCACGAGGGACGCCCCGGTCACGCCGACCGCGGCCTCCGCCTCCGCCAGCCACGCCGCGTCGTCGTCCGCGCCGCGGGCGGCAGGGGCGAGCAGGGCCGCGAGGAGCGGGAGCGGGGCGAGCGCGCGCACGGGGCATTTCTCCACGATTTGGACAATTCGACTATCGACCTCACGGAGGGGCGACTTTTGCGACGAATCGGCCGATTCGGGCGTCGTAGGGTTGCCCTTCCCTTCGGCCCCGTACGGATCGCCGACGTGGGCGTCCGGCCGGGGGGAGAGCGGAAGCAGGAGGGAGGCGGGTTCGGATGGGGGTTCGCGCGAGTTGCGACGGCTGCGGCCGGACGTTCGAGGTCCCGGACGCGCGGAAGGCGTACCGGTGCAAGTGCGGCGGCCGGGTCGTCGTCGGGGAGGCGGGGCGGGCGGCGCCGGAGCCGGAGCCGGAATCGCCGCTCGACGGGGAGCGGACCTGCCCGGCGTGCGGGGCGATCGAGGTCGACGTCGCTTCGCGCTACTGCGAGGAGTGCGGCGCCTCGCTGGACGCGGGGGAAGCGTCCCCGGAGGAGAAGGCGGAGCGGCAGCGGGCGAACCGCGAGCTCGCCAAGGCGAAGGACTCGGTCCGCGCGGTCCGCGGGCTGTACGTCTTCGGCGCGGCGATGGGAGGCCTCTTCCTCGTCCTGATCACGATCGCGATGTTCCGGGCCGACCAGACGATCCCGACGGTCCTCCTCGTCGTCTGGGCGTTGACCGCCGTGGGCGTGGCCGTGGACACGACCGGCGCGCTACGGATCTTCCGGGAGCCGCTCCTCTGGTCGGTGCTGATCGCGTCGCTCGCGACGTGCCGGCTCGGTCTCCGTCTGATCGACGGCTCGCATTGGATCCTCGTCGGACTCTCGCTCCTCTGGTGCCTCGCCCTCTGGAGCGTCCTCGGTCGCGTGATGCGCGTGCGCCGCCTGATGCATCGGTACCCCGAGCTCTGGCACGCCGCGGCGATCGCGCGCCGGCGGACCCGGGAGCGCGGCGGGCGCCGCGTGGTCGAGTCCGGCCCGCTCGGCCGCCGTCGCCGCGCCGAGCGGGCGGAGACGGGGCGGAGGCTCGTGCTCGCCGGGATCGTCGTCGCGGTCCTCGCCGGGCTCGGCGTGGCGTGGAAGGTCGCGACGCGGCCGCCCACGTTCGAGGACGCGCTGTCGTCGTTCGTCGAGGACTGGAACCGGTCCGACGTCGCGGCGATCGCGGCCCGCTTCGACGAGGGGCGACGCTCCAAGGTCGAACGCTGGCTCACCCGCAGCAGCTCGCGCCGGGACTGGAGCGAGCGGCTCCCGTCGCTCGGAGGGGAGATCGTCGAGCGGCGGACCGAGACGTCCGCCCGCGTCTCGTTCGACACGGAGGACGGCCGCCTCGTGACGTCTTGGAGGCTCCGGGACGGCGGTTGGGACCTCTCGTCCGTCAAGGTCGACCGCGAGTGACCGGAGCCTCCGTCTGCCGTCACTGCGGTGCGCCGCTGCGGGCGGCGACCCGCTTCTGCGGCCGATGCGGACGGCCGACCCCGACCGTCCGCCGCGCACGCGCCGCAGAGGAACGGGGCGAGTTCCGTCGTTCGCAGCGGGCCGGGCTCGCGGTCGCGGTCGTCTTCGTCGGCGTCATCCTGAGCCTCGCCCTGGTGTTCGCGATCTCGGACGGCGACCGGTCGGCCGGGACGCTCCTCGCGATGCTCGCGCTCGACCTCGCCGTGGGCGGCGCGGCGACGTGGCTCCTCGGGCCGGGCGCCGGCCGGGAGAGCGTTCCGCTCCGGACCGCGCCACGATGGGTGCTGTTGGCGGTCCCGGTCGGCGCCGCGGCGTTCGCGGTGTCGTGGGGATACGTCGAACTCCTCCACGCCGCGACCGGAGGCGAGTCGGGGGCGGGGCCGGACCGGCTCGGGATCGTCGCCGCGGTCGTCGTGGCGCCGCTGATCGAGGAGTGGCTCTGCCGGGGCGTCCTCTGGACCGCGCTCTCCCGCGTCGTGCCGGCGCGGCGGACCGTCGTCCTCACCGCGCTGCTGTTCGCGGTGATGCACGGGCTGCAGGGGCTCTACCTCGCCCTCCCGCACCGGTTCGTCGGCGGCCTGGCGCTCGGCTGGCTCCGGTGGCGGTCGGGGTCGCTCGTGCCGTGCGTCGTCGCCCACCTGGTCCACAACGCGCTGGCCGTCGTCGTCTGACGGCGGCCCCGCGAGAGTTCATCCGGAGGCGGTCAGGTCCCGAACGTCCCCGTCACCGTGCTCGACGTCCCGGTGAGGCGCCGCCGCTCGACGTCGACGGACGGACCGGTCCGCCAGTGGAGCTCCGCGATCACCCAGTAGACCGGGTCCTGGCGCCCCGACGCGGTGCGGGGGAGCGACCCCGACAGCGTGAGGGGGAGGGAGGGGGAGGCATTCGACTCGAGGACGGGGCGGGCGCCGCTCGGGGGGGCGCTCGGCGCGGACGTCCCCTCGCCGGCGAAGACGACGACCTTCTCGAGCGTCCGGCCGTCGGGCGGGGTCCCCTTCCCCTCGACCGTGACGTCGACCTTCGCGCCGTCGAACTTCGCCGTCCCCGTGAACTCGACCAGGCCGGTCGCGTCGCCGTGAGGGTTCGAGCGGATCGGCGGCGGCGACATCGCCGGCGGCGGACGGTCGTCCTCGAGCGGCCGGTCGACGGAGGTCGGCGGGGGCGGCGGGGGCGCGCTCGAGAGGAACGCGGGGGCGACGGCGTCGGGGGACGCGGCCGCCTTCGCCTCGGTCGGCTCGGGGTCGCTGCATCCGACTCCGAACGCCGCGAACAGGATCATCGTCGACACCACGCGCATGAGGGTTCCCTCCGGTCGGCGGCCGCACCACCGCGGAGAGGATACCGACCGGGATCGCTACCATGGTGCCGTCGTTTCGCCCGCCAAGGGATCGCCCGATGACCCCCGTCCGCCGTCCGCGCCGCCGGTGGCTCCGGCCCGCGCTCGTCGCCCTGCTGCTCGGCGGGGCGGCGCCGGCGGGCGTCGCGTCGGCGGACGATCCGGAGGCGCTCCTGCAGCGCGGGCGGCGCGCGCTGATCGAGGGGAGGCTCGACGACGCCGAGGAGACGTTCCGGCGGCTGCGCGAGGGGGCGCCGGCCGACGGGCCGCCGTACGCCGTCTTCGCCGACGTCCACCTCGCCATCGTGGCGCGCCAGCGCGGCCGCACGACCGAGGCGGAGGAGATGCTGCGCCGGGTCCTCGAGGGAGGCGGGCCGGTCGCCGGTCCGCTCGGGCTCCTCGTGCACGACGAGCTGGCGAAGGTCCTCCTCGATCGCGGGCTCGCGGCCGCGGCCCTCGAGC
>JBICIB010000357.1:0-9209 GCA_043101415.1 Planctomycetota bacterium JB042
CCGGGCGGAGGCGACGAAGGTCCGCCGGCTCCCCGCCGGCGCGTTCTGGCCCGCGCCGAAGGTCGACTCCGCCTGCGTCCGGTTCGAGGTCCGGACGGACCGGGCTCCGGACGTCCCCGCGCCGCGGCTGCGGTCGACGATCGACGCCGTCTTCCGGGCGCGCCGGAAGCGGGTCGCGAACTCGATCCGCCTCGCCTGGCCGGAGCGGGGCCGGGAGGAGATCGAGGAGGGGCTCCGGGCGGCCGGGATCGATCCGGCGCGGCGAGGGGAGACCCTCGCGCCGGGCGAGATCGTGGCGCTCGCCCGCGCGCTCTCGCCCCCGGCCGGGGACGCCGGCTGAGGGGGGACGGGGGGATCGGCCCGGCCCGCGTCTCGGCGACGATTCCGCCGCGCGCCGGGCCCCGGTCCGGGTTACGATCGCCGGTCGGTGCGGGGGGCAGGTTGGCCGGCTTCGAAACCGATTTCGTGCAGCGCGTGAAGGACGCCGTCGACCTCGTCGACGTCGCCTCGAGCTATGTGAAGCTGACCGAGAAGTCGGGCCGCTTCTACGCGCTCTGCCCGTTCCACCGCGAGAAGACCCCGTCGTTCTCCGTCCACCGCGACGGCCAGTTCTTCCACTGCTTCGGATGTCAGAAGAGCGGGGACGTCTTCACGTTCGTGATGGAGCTCGACCGCCTCACCTTCCCCGAGGCGCTCCGCCAGCTCGCCGAGCAGGCCGGGCTCGAGCTCCCGGAGCGGTCCCGCCCGCGTCCGGGCGAGAAGGGGCGGACGCGCCTGTACGAGCTCCTGAAGCGGGCGGCGTCGTTCTACCGGGGCGCGCTCGGGAGCGGCGAGGGGGCGGCCGCCGTGCGCTACCTCGCCGAGCGGGGGATCGACGGCGAGCTCGCGGCGTCGTTCGGGCTCGGGTACGCGCCCGGCGGCTGGCAGGCGCTCCGCGACGTCCTGGCGAAGGAGGGGTACCAGGACGACGAGCTGGTCCGGGCCGGGGTGGCGAAGAAGAACGAGCGAGGACGGACCTGGGACCTCCTGCGCGAACGGGTGGTGATCCCGATCGAGGACGTCCGCGGGCGGGTGATCGCGTTCGGGGGGCGCGTGCTCGGCGACGGCGAACCGAAGTACATGAACTCGCCGGAGACCGAGCTCTTCTCGAAGAAGACGGTCCTGTTCGGATTCCGGAACGCGCGGCAGGCGGCCGTCGACGCGGGGGAGTTCCTCGTCGTCGAGGGGTACATGGACGTCCTCGCCGCGCACCGGCACGGCGTCGAGAACGTCGTCGGCGTCCTCGGCACCGCGCTCACCCGCGAGCACGCGCTCCAGATGAAGCGGTACACCGAGCGGGCGGTCCTGCTGTTCGACGCCGACGAGGGCGGGCTCCGCGCGACGCTCCGGAGCGGCCCGCTCCTGCTCGCCGCCGGGCTCGACGTGGCGGTCGTCCGGCTCCCGCCCGGCCTCGACCCGGACGAGTTCCTCGGCGAGTACGGCGCCGAGGCGTTCCACGACTACCTCACCGAGAAGCGCGAGGACCTCGTCGACTGGCTGATCCGGCGGGCGCGGCGGCGGCGGGAGGACGTCGGGGGCTCGATGGCGGCGGTCCAGGGGGCGCGCGAGGTCCTGGAGGCGGTCGCCGGGGTGACCGACCCGCTCCGGATCGACCTCGTCGTCCGCCGGATCGCGGATGCGTTCGGGCTCCGCGAGGACCGGCTCCGGGCGGAGCTCCGCGGCTCGAAGGGGCTGGGGGGGGCAGACTTGGAAGAATCCCGGCAGCCGACGCGCCGGCGTGCTAGACTGCGGGGCTGGGAGCAGGACGAGATGTTCGTGCTCCGAGGCGTGGCCACGGACCCGGAGTTCGCCGGGCGGGTCGCGCGAACACTCACCGAGCCGGATTTCCGGGACGGCGTGCGGAGGCGTCTGTTCCTGGTGGCACGGCAGCTCGTCGACGAGGGTCGGAGTCCGACACCGTCGGTGCTGCAGGACCGACTCGGCGAAGACGAGGCGGCGCACGCGGCGCTGGTCGAAGCGCTCGGTCGCGAGGTCCCCGACGGCGAGGGACCGGCGGCGGCGATCGACCGGATCGTGGCGCGTCGTGCGGAGGCCGACTATCGACGGCTTCGCGAGCAGCTCGGGCGTTCCGGGGTGCTGCGAAACGCCGAGGACGAGAACGCGGACCGCGCGCTCGAAGAGGTGATGCGGTTCCACAAGGCCCGGCTGTCGCAGCGGCGGCGACCGGACGACGAGACCGAGAACGAGGACGGGGCCGTCGGGACGCAAGAGTCGTCCTGAGCCGTCCGCCCAGGAGGGTGCGAGAGCGTGGTGACCATGGATCAGAGGCTCGACCCGGCGACGCGGGTCCTGCTCGAGCGGGGACGAAAGAAGGGGTTCGTCACGTACGAGGAGATGAATCAGATCCTCCCGGACGACGTCGTCTCCGGCGAGAACATCGACGGCATCCTGAACCTGCTCGAGGAGCAGGGGGTGGAGCTCGTCGACGAGTCGGAGGTGTCGGAGGGGGAGCGCGAGAAGAAGCCGGGGACCCGGGGCGAGGGGGAGTCGCGCTTCGAGACGACCGGCGGCGCCGAGAAGATCGACGACCCGGTCCGGATGTACCTCACGCAGATGGGGGAGATCCCGCTCCTGACGCGCGAGGAGGAGATCGACCTCGCGAAGCGGATCGAGACGACCCGCCGCGCGTTCCGGAAGCTGATCCTCTCGTCCGGCTTCGCGTTCCGCGAGGCGATCAAGATCCTCGACGAGGTGCTCGCGGGCGACCTGGCGTTCGACCGGACGCTGAAGGTCGCGACGTCGTCCTCCGGCTCGACCGACGCCAGCAAGAGCGAGGTCGCCGACCGGCTCCAGGTGAACATCGGGACGCTGAAGAGCCTCCTGCACGCCACCAAGAACGACTACCGGCGCCTCCTCCGCGAGAAGCTCCCGAACAAGGAGAAGCTCCGCCTCACCCGCCGGATCGCGTGGCGGCGTCGGCGCGCCTCGATGCTGCTGGAGGAGCTGAACCTCCAGCTGAAGAAGGTGAAGCCGATGATCGACATGCTCCGCCAGCGTCATCGCGAGATGACCGAGGTGGAGCGTCGGTACAAGGAGTACCGCGGCAGCAAGAACTCGAAGGAGTCGAAGAGCCGTCGCCGCGAGCTGGAGAAGGTCACGGTCCAGGGGCTCGAGTCGCCGCGGCGGCTCGGCATCCGGATCGACCGGATCCTGAAGCGGTACCAGGAGTACGAGACGGCGAAGATGAAGCTGTCGTCGGGCAACCTCCGCCTGGTCGTGTCGATCGCGAAGAAGTACCGCAACCGCGGGCTCTCGTTCCTCGACCTGATCCAGGAGGGGAACACCGGCCTGATGAAGGCGGTCGAGAAGTACGAGTACCGCCGCGGCTACAA
Organism: Planctomycetota bacterium JB042; assembly: GCA_043101415.1. GTDB lineage: Bacteria > Planctomycetota > B15-G4 > B15-G4 > JADJEK01 > JAUIEL01. The sequence goes on from JBICIB010000357.1 coordinate 3,393, forward strand.
GTTCTCGACCTACGCCACGTGGTGGATCCGGCAGGCGATCACGCGGTCGATCGCGGACCAGGCGCGGACGATCCGCATCCCGGTCCACATGATCGAGACGATGTCGAAGCTCCGGAACGTCACGAAGAAGCTGATCCAGAGCTACGGCCGCGAGCCGTCGATCGAGGAGGTGGCGCTCGCCGCCAACATCTCGATCGAAGAGGCGAAGCGGGTGATGAAGATCTCGAAGCACCCGATCTCGCTCGACCGGCCGATCGGCGAGGGGGACGACTCGTACTTCGGCGACTTCATCGAGGACGAGGGGGCGGAGTCCCCGGTCAACGCGGCGGCGTACGTGATGCTCCGCGAGAAGATCGACTCCGTCCTGCAGACCCTCTCGTTCCGCGAGCGTGAAATCATCAAGCTCCGGTACGGAATCGGTGACGGGTACACCTATACTCTCGAAGAGGTCGGCCGGATCTTCAAGGTGACGCGCGAGCGCGTCCGGCAGATCGAGGCGAAGGCGGTTCGGAAGCTCCAGCATCCGGTCCGCAGTCGTCTGCTGGAGGGGTTCCTGGAGAGCCTCGAGCAGTAACCACCGCGGGGACGCGATGCAGGCGGATTCGGAATCGTCGGGAGGGCCGAGGCAGCAGCTGGTCCTCCTCGTTCGCCTGCAGACCCTCGATCGCGAGCGCGACGCCCAGCGCCGCCTCGCCGACCAGACCGAGCCGCTCCTCGCCGCCCGCCGGCAGAAGGTCGACCAGGCCGCCGCGGCCCTCGCGAAGGCGCGCGACGACCTGAAGCACGCCCGGGCGAAGGCGCACGACGCCGAGGTCGACCTGAAGGCGAAGTCCGAGCAGGTCCGGAAGCTCGAGCTCCAGCTCAACACCGCCAAGACGAACCAGGAGTTCCACGCGCTCCAGACCCACATCGGGAAGATCCGGGACGAGGCGTCGGAGGAGGAGGAGAAGACGCTCTCGCTCTACGACGCGATCGAGCGCCAGGAAGGGCTGGTCAAGGACTCCGAGGCGGGCCTCGAGAAGCTGAAGGCCGAGCTCGCCGAGTTCGAGGAGGTCTGCCGGAAGGACCGCGAGGAGGCGCTCGCCGAGCTCGCGGCGACCGACGGCCGCCGCGAGCAGCTCGCGGGCGAGCTGACCGCCGACCTCCGGGCCGAGTACGAGAAGCTCCGGGAGGCGCGCGACGGCGAGGTCGTCGCGCCGTGCGAGGACCGCTCGTGCGCCGGCTGCGGCGTCCAGCTCACCCCGAACGACGTCGCCAAGATCCTCGGCTGCACGACCATCATCCACTGCCGCTCGTGCCAGCGGATCCTGTACGCTCCCGAGGCGCTGAAGGCCCAGGCCGAGAGCTGACGGGGCCGCGCTCGCCCGGTCCCGCCGTCCGCCTCGGAGCCTCTCCCTCCCGCGCCGTGTCCGCCCCCATCCACAGAGTCATCGTCGGCACCGCGGGTCACATCGACCACGGCAAGTCGACGCTCGTGCGGGTGCTGACGGGGATCGACCCGGACCGCCTGAAGGAGGAGAAGGACCGGGGGATGACGATCGACCTCGGCTTCGCGCCGTACCGCACCGAGTCGTCGCGGACGGTCGGGATCATCGACGTCCCGGGGCACGAGCGGTTCGTGAAGAACATGGTCGCGGGGGCCAGCTCGGTCGACGTCTTCCTCCTCGTCGTCGCCGCCGACGACGGGGTGATGCCGCAGACGCGCGAGCACATGGAGATCCTCGACCTCCTCGGCGCCCGGCGCGGCCTGGTCGCGGTGACCAAGATCGACCTCGTCGGCGAGGACCTCCGCGAGCTCGCGGTCGCCGAGATCGAGGAGGTCCTCGCCGAGACGCCGTTCAAGGAGACCCCGCTGGTGCCGGTCTCGTCGACGACCGGCGAGGGGATCGACGCGCTGAAGCGGCGGCTCGACGCGCTGGTCGACGCGACCGAGGCGCGGACCGTCGAGGGGCTGTTCCGGATGCCGGTGCAGCGCGTCTTCTCGTCGAAGGGGCACGGGACGGTCGTCACCGGCGTGCCGGTCTCCGGCCGGGTGGCGGTCGGCGACGTCGTCGAGGTCCTCCCCGGCGGCCACACCGGGAAGGTCCGCGGCATCCAGGCGTACAAGGAGGGGCGCGACGAGGCGTCGGCCGGGCACTCGACCGCCCTGAACGTCTCCGATCTCGACCACCGCGAGGTGACCCGCGGTTCGGTCGTCGCGACGCCCGGGTTCTTCAAGCCGGTCCGGTTCCTCGAGGGGAGCCTCCGGTACCTCGCGTCGGCCGAGCGGCCGCTGAAGCACGGGACCGACGTCCGGCTGCACGTCGGGACGTCCGAGTCGATCGCCCGCGTCGTGCTGCTCGACCGTCCCGTCCTGGCGCCGGGCGAGGAGGCGCCGATCCAGCTCCGCCTCCGCGAGCCGGTCGTCGCGGCGCACGGCGATCGCTTCCTGCTCCGGCGGATCTCGCCGATGGTCACGCTCGGGGGCGGCGTCCTCGTCTCCGAGTCGGAGCGCCGGACGGCCGGGACGCGCGACCGGGTGGCGGAGGGCGTGGCGGCGAAGATCGAGGTCCTCGACGACGACGCCGGCTGGCTCGAGCGGTCGCTCGCCGAGCGCGGCGCGAAGCCGACGCCGATCCGGGACGCCTGCGTCCTGGCGAAGCTCCCGCCCGACCGCGGGCGGGAGGTGCTCCGGGCGCTCGAGGAGGCGGGGCGGGTCCGATCCCTCCCGAAGGAGCGCGTCGTCCACCGCGAGGCGTTCGACGCGGCGTCGGCCGCGGTGACCTCCGAGCTCGACCGGTCGCACGCGAGGTCGCCGCTGGCGGCGTGGGCGAGGGCGGGCGACGTCCGGAAGGCGGCCGGCCTCGACGAGGCGCTGTTCGACGGGGTGCTCGCGCGTCTCGAGGAGGACGGGGCCGTCGACGTCGCGAAGGGGGGGCGGATCCGCCGGCGCGGGCACGTCCCGAGCCTCGACGCGCGGGACGAGCGGGCGCTCGCCGCGATCGAGGAGGCGCTCCGCGCCGGCGGGCTGAAGCCGCCGTCGCGCGACGAGCTGGTCCGGGCCGCCGGCCTCCCGGCCGAGCGGGTCGCGGCGCTCCTCTCGCTCCTGGCCGAGGAGGGGAAGCTCTTCTCGGCGGCCGAGGTCTGCTTCCACGCCTCGGTGCTCGACCGGGTGCGCGACGTCCTCGCGTCGGTCGCCGGCCGTCACGGCGGCGAGCTGGTGGTCCCCGAGGTGCGGGACGAGCTCGGCACGACGCGGAAGTTCCTGATCCCGCTCCTCGAGGCGCTCGACAGCCTCGGCCTGACGGTGCGGCGCGGCGACAAGCGGTACCTCGTCGAGCGCGCCGCGGAGGCGGCGGAGTGACGCGCGCGGGGGGGCGGGTCCGGGCCGTCGTGCTCGTCGGGCTCCTGCTGGCCGGCGTCGCCGCCGTCCTCGCGTGGCGCCTGACCCGCGGCTCGAACGGGCTCGGCGTCCGGACCGTCGTGCTGGTGACGCTCGACACGACGCGGGCCGACCGGCTCGGCGCGTACGGCGGCGACCCGACGCTCACCCCGCGGCTCGACCGGCTCGCCGCGGAAGGGGTGCGGTTCGAGCGGTGCCTCACGACCGCCCCGATCACCCTCCCCGCCCACGCGTCGATCCTCTCCGGCCTCGATCCGATCGCGCACGGCGCGCGGGTGAACGGCGCGTACGCGTTCGACCCCGCCAACCCGTCGCTCGCGGTCGCGATGCAGGAGGCCGGGTTCCGGACCGGGGCGTTCGTGTCCGCCTTCCCGCTCGACCAGCGGTTCGGGCTCGACCGCGGGTTCGACGCGTACGACGACGAGCGCCACGACGCCGAGGGGCGTCCGGACGCGGACGGGCTCGAGCGGCGCGGAGAGGCGACGGTCGAGGCGGCGCTCGATTTCGTCGACGAGGTCGGCTCGACCCCGCTCTTCCTCTGGGTGCACCTGTTCGACCCGCACGCGCCGTACGAGGCGCCGGCGCCGTTCTCGAAGGAGCGGGACGACCCGTACGACGCCGAGCTGGCGTACACCGACCACTGCGTCGGGCAGCTCCTCGACGGGCTCGCGGCGCGCGAGCGGCTGGCCGACGCGCTGGTCGTCGTGGTCGGGGACCACGGCGAAGGGCTCGGGGAGCACGGCGAGTCGACGCACACGATCTTCTGCTACGACTCGACGCTCCGCGTCCCGTGGCTGATCTGGGCGAAGGACCGGCTGGCGCCGCGGCGCGTCCCGGGGACGGTCTCGGTCTCGGCGGTCGCGCCGACGGTGCTCGACCTGCTCGACCTCGAGCGGCCGCCGGGGATGACGTCCCGCTCGTGGGCGGCGGCGGCGCACGGCGCCGGCGGGGGGCCGCGCGGCGGCGACGCGACCCCCGCGTACTTCGAGTCGAAGGCGCCGGAGTTCTACTACGGGTTCGCGCCGCTGTCGGGGATCGAGGCGGACGGGGCGAAGCTGATCGTCGCGCCGCGGCCCGAGCTGTACCGGCCGGAGGACGACCCCGGCGAGCTCCGGAACCTGATCGACGACGAGCCGGCGCTGGCCGCGGCGCTGAAGAAGCTGCACGACGACCACGTCCGCCGGCGCTCGACGTCGCGCGGCGCGGCCGCGGCGCTGTCGGAGCGGGCGGAGGCGCAGCTCCGCGAACTCGGGTACGTCTCCGCCGGCGGGCGCGGCGAAGGGGACGGCCGCGACCCGAAGGACGGCATCCGGGTCGTCGAGGCCCTGCAGGAGGCGGCGCTCCGGTCGCGCGACGACGTCCCGGGCGCGATCGCGCGGCTCGAGGCGTTGGTCCGAGACGAGCCGGAGGTGGCGGAGGCGCTCGAGGTCCTCGGGGACCTCCTCGCCGGCGCGGGGCGGTACGAGGAGGCCCGCGAGCGGTACGGCCGCGCGCGCGAGCTCCGCCCCCGGAACCCGGAGCTGTACGTCAAGGAGGGGCAGGTCCTCGGCGACGCCCTCGGACGGGCGGACGAGGCGGAGTCGCGGTACCGGGCGGCGCTCGAGATCGACCCGACCCACGTCCGGGCCCGGGTGCAGCTCGGCCTCCTGTTCCTGCGGTCCGAGCGGATCCCGGCGGCGAAGCGGCGGTTCGACGACGTGCTCGGCCGCCACCCCGACGTGGTGGCGGCGCGGATCGGCCGGGCCGAGTGCCTGCTGCGGGAGGGGAACGTCCGGCTCGCCGACCAGGACCTGCGCCACGCGCTCGGCGTCGACGCGACGCATCCGCATGCGCTCTGGCGGGTCGTCGAGACGTGCGTCCGGCTGCGGAACCTCGAGGACGCGCTGGCGTTCGAGGAGCGGCTGCGCGCGCTCGGCGACGAGCGGGGGTGGGGGACGGAGGTCGAGCGCGAGCTCGACGAGGCGCGCGTCAGCCGGCAGTGAGGAGCGCGAGGAGGGCGTCGATCTCGCCGAGGACCTGATCGACCTCGGCCGACACCGTCCCGAGCAGGATCCGTCCCTGCTCCGCGTCCCGCGAACCGGCGTCGAAGACCGACTTCGCGAGCGCCTGCTTCTTGTTCACCTCCGCCTGCAGCGAGTCGAGCTTCACCCGCATCGCGTCGTCGAGGTCGCCCGCGGTCTCGAGCTCGCGGCGGAGGCGGAACAGCTCGCCGAACCGGGCGCGCATCCGCTGCACCTTCGGCTGGGTCTCCCGCATGAACTCGGCGACCAGTCCGGACCGGACGACGAGGTCCGCCGACCGGTCCCGGAGGGCGCCCGCCTCCTTCTCGGTCTCCTTCCGGGCGTCGATCGCGGGGTCGCGGGGGGAGCCCGGGTCGGGGCGGGTCGTCCGGTGTTCGCCGAGGACCGCCCGGAGCCGGCGCGACTCGGCCCGGA
>JBICIB010000358.1:0-3381 GCA_043101415.1 Planctomycetota bacterium JB042
TCCTCGTTGACGTGCGATCCGGCCCCGGCGGGCGCGGCGAGCAGCGCCAGCGCCAACGCGGCGGGCGGAACGGTCGAGCGTGTGGTCGTCATCGTCTCCCTCTTCTTCCGATCGCGGCGTCTCGCGACGCCGGCCGCGGCTCGTGCGCTCCGGCCTCCTCCGGCCGGAACGGCGTTCTGGACCGCGCCGGGCCGGATCCATTCCAAGGTAATCCCGCTCGCGACGTTAGTCTCGGGGGTTCCACGGGCCGGTCACGGGATCGTCACGGGACGACCGGGCGGATACGGCGCCGACATCCTCTAGTTGCTGCGGAATCCGGATTCGTTGGCGTTTTCCTGGACGATCCCGCTGATTCTCGCCCTCGCGGCACACCCGGGACCCTCGCTGTGGGGGGACTTCCGACTGTCGGCGACCGAGGCGGTCCTCGTGATCGAGGGGGCGGCCGACCCCCTGACGACCAACCTCGGCGCGCCCCACCTCCTGCTCGGCCCGCTCACCGAGGAGGAGCGCGCGGCGTCCGAGCGCCACGTCGAACGGTTCTTCCGGGAGCGCGTCCCGGTCGAGATCGACGGCGCCCCGGTCCGCCCGACCCTGCGCGAGCTGATCGTCCAGGACGGGCCGCCGGAGGACGCCAGCTTCCGCTCGGCGCGGATCGTCCTCGCCTACCCGTGCGGGCGGATGCCGCGGAAGCTCTCGATCCTCTGGCCCGGCTTCGAGGGAGAGGGGGTCGACTTCGTTCCGATGACGATCCAGCGGACGGGCGAGTCGCCGCGCGCGTTCTCGCTCTGGCCGGACCACCCCGGGTGGACCTGGCACGCGGACGACGTCCGCCCCCGGCGCCCGCCGATCGCCGCCTCCGTCCCGAGCGACGGCCGGTCCGTCCCGGTGCCGCTCGGATCGCTCGGGCTCGCGCTCGCCGCCGTCGTCGCGGCGAGGGCCGGCTGGCGGTCGCGCCGTCGCCTCGCGCTGGCGACGGCCGGGCTCCTCCTCGTCGGCGCCGCGCTCGCGCGCGACCTCGCGACGATCGACGTCCCCCTCCCGTGGGGCGGCCGGCCGACGCTCCCCGCCCCGAGCCAGGCGCGCGCGATCTTCGAGTCGCTCCACGCGAACGTCTACGCCGCGTTCGCCGCCGAGAGCGAGGACGCGATCTACGAGCTCCTCGCGGCGAGCGTCGTCCCCGAGCGACTCGACGCCCTGTACGGCGACGTGATCGAGAGCCTGATCCTCCGCCAGGACGGCGGCGCCGTCTGCTCGATCGCCGCCGTCGAACCGATCGAGGGCGGCATCGACGAGGCGTCGTACGAGGTCGGCGGCGCACCGGAGTTCGCGGTCGACTGGACCTGGCGCGTGAAGGGGATCGTCTCGCACTGGGGGCACGTGCACGAGCGCGTGAACCGCTTTCGGGCGAGGTACGTCGTCCGCCACGACGGAGAGTCGTGGAAGATCGCGGACGTCGACGTGAAGGAGCACGAGATAGACGCTGCGCGTTAGACGCTGCGCGCTGAGCGAGGAACGCGATTCGGGAACGTCTGCGCGTTCGCCACGGCGGGAACCGGGAAGGGGAGGTGCTCTCCGACCCGCTGTCCTAGCCGCTGCGCGCGGGGCGAGGAACGCGATTCGGGAACGTCCGCGCGTTCGCCACGGCGGGAACCGTGAAGGGGAGGTGCTCTCCGACCCGCTCACGTCCTCGCGCGATGCGCCCGGCGTGGTCTCCGCGAAGGGACGAGTCGCGCTGCGGGGTCGCTCTCGGAGCCACCTCCCCTTCCCGGCCCCCGCCTCGCCCGCTCCGGACTTCCTCACCCGATTCCTTTTGAGGAGAGGGGGAATGCGGTAGGGACCGGATGGTGCACGGGTGTCGTGCGCTCGAGTCGTGTTCGGCTCTTTCGTGCCCTTGCCCGGCGGTGCAGCCGTGCGGCATGGACCCGACCCCTCTCGCCGAGAGATGGCCGGACCGCGAGTTTCGACCGCTACGATCCCACTCCGCGCCAGCGGCCTCTCCCCTGCTCTCGTTGCTCTCCCCTGCTCTCCCTTGCTCCCCCTCAAGCCCCCCGCCCTCCGGCACCGATCTTCCTCCCATGTCTCATTCCGACTCTCCTCCCGCTCCGCGCCTCTCCTCCCATTTCCTCTCCCGGCGTCCGTCTCCGATCCGTCAGGCCCAGATCCGGTTCGCGCGGCGGGCCGATCGGGGGCAGGTGCGGGTGGTGAACGTGGCGATCGGGGACGTGACGCGGCCGATGCATCCGGCGAGGCAGCGGCGGATGGCGCGGCTCGAGCGGCCGGGGAGTCCGTTCGCGGACGGGGTGATCGGGTACGGGCCGACGGTCGGGACGGACGAGGCGCGGGCCGCGTTCCTGAACGTCATCGGCGCGTCGGGGTGTCGGACGGACGGGCTCCACGCGCTGGTGACCGACGGCGCGTCGCAGGCGATGGAGCTGATGCTGCTCGGCGTCTGCGGTCCGGCCGCGGACGAGCCGGTGCTGCTGCTCGACCCGTCGTACACGAACTACCGGGACCTGGCGAAACGGCTCGCGGTGCGGTCGGTGTCGCTGCGGCGGTCGCTCTCCGCGGACGGGGCGTTCGCGCCGCCGGAGGTCGAGCGGCTGGCGGCGATCGTGCGGGAGGAGCGGCCGCGGGCGCTGGTGATCCTGCCGGCGGACAACCCGACCGGGCAGCTCGTGTCGCAGGAGACGATCCGCGACTACGCCCGCGTCTGCGTCGAGCACGGGATGTGGCTGGTCGGCGACGAGGCGTACCGCGAGCTGCACTTCACCGGCGGCCCGGCGCCGTCGATCTGGCGGCTCGACGAGCGGGAGGTCCCGGGGATCCGGGGGCGGCGGATCGGGATCGAATCGGCGTCGAAGGTGTTCAACGCGTGCGGCCTCCGGGTCGGGGCGCTCGTGACCGACCACGAGGAGCTGCACGCCCGCGCGGTGGCGGAGGCGACGGCGACGCTCTGCGCGAACATGCTCGGACAGTACGTCTTCGGGGCGCTCGCGTACGTGCCGCACGAGGAGCTCGCCCAGTGGTTCGACGCCCAGCGGCGGGCGTACGCGAGCGTGACCCGGGCGGTCGTCGAGGGGCTCGAGGAGGCGATGCCGGGCGTGGTCGTCACGCGGCCCGAGGCGTCGCTCTACGCGGTCGTCGACGTGCGCGAACTGGTCGACGGGTCGTTCCGGGCCGCCGACTTCGTGACGTACTGCGCCGAGCACGGGCGGGTCGACGTCGACGGCGTCGACCACACGCTCCTCGTCGCGCCGATGGACGGGTTCTACCCGGACGGGGACGACGCCGGCCGGACGCAGATGCGCCTCGCGCTCGTGGCCGGGGAGGCGGACCTCGCGAACGTCCCCCGGCTGCTGTCGACAGATCGGAAGAGCGTCG
>JBICIB010000359.1:0-4097 GCA_043101415.1 Planctomycetota bacterium JB042
CGGCCGACAAGAACGGGACACGGGATCTCGAGACGAACATGCGGGCTCCTGTCCGATGGGTGCGGGTGGTGCGGCGAGATGGCTGAGCCGGTCCCGCACCGCTCGCGCGGGCGGGACTCCAGGGGAAGATAACGGAACCGCGCCCCCGGGGGGGCCGATCTCGGGCGGAACCCCCGGGCCGCTCCCCCGGCCCGTCCTCTCAGGGCCGGACGAAGCGGAGCGGCGGAGCGACGACCCGGGTGGTCGCCGGCTCCTCGCCGGCCAGGAACGCCCCCCACGCCTCTCGCAGCTCCTTCTGCGCCCAGTTCACGTCGTGCCCCGCGTTCTCGACCGTGATCAGGCGGGCGTTCGGGAGGTGCTCCATCAGCTCCTCCGCGTGGGCGACCGGCGTCCGCGAGTCGAGGTCGCCGGCGATGAAGAGGATCGGCACCTCCGCGCGGAGCGGGCCCCGGTACGCGTCGCCGAGGTCGGGTGCGCCCCACGCGTCGCCGAGGTCGCCGAACGGGAAGTTGACGGCGTCCCGGAGCAGGCACTCCTCCGCCTCGCGCGCGATCCGCGCCGTGCGGGCCGCGGTGCCGCCCGACGACGCGTCCATCACCCACGACATGGCCGACCCGATCCTCCAATCGCGCCGCTCCTCGAGCAGGTCCCGCGCGATCGCGTCGAAGTCCCCCTCCGCCATCCAGAGCACGTTGGCCGGCACCTTCACCGCGGCGCCGTGGACGAGCCCGATGTGGTTCGCGATCCAGCGCCGCACGTCGAACGCGCTCACGCCGACGCGCAACCCGTCGAGTTCGACGAACGCCGGCGCCTCCTCCAACCGCTCGAGCACCGTCCGGACCAGGCCGACGAGATCCGGGATCACCTCCCCCAACCCGGGGTCCGCCTTCACCTTCGCGGCCAGGAGCTCGAGCCCCGCCTGCGTGGCGCTCGGAAGCTTGTTCGTGTGGTCCGGCCCCTCCGGCCCGACCAGCACGGCGCGCGCCACGTGCTCCCCGTGCCGGCGGATCGTCGCCAGCGCGAGGTGCGTCCCGTAGCTCGCGCCCCAGAGCGAGACCTCCTCGTACCCGAGCGCGCGGCGAACGGCGTCGAGGTCGTCCGCCGACTCGACGGTCGTGTAGCCGTCGAGGTCGACGCCGTCCGCGCGCCATCGCGCCGCCTCCTCCCGGCACGCCCGACGCATCGCCTCGAGCATCCGCGCCGGGTCGCCGGGCTCCTCGAGCGACAGGTCGAACCGCGCGTCGGTGTCGAGGTTCGGCCGCGACTCCCCCACGCCGCGCTGGTCGACGCCGATCACGTCGCCGCCGAGCAGCTCCAGGACCATCCGCCCGCCGCCGGTGACGTGCCGTTCGACCTCGGCGATGCTCGATCCGCCCGGCCCGCCGGCGAGCACGAAGACCGGCGGACCGGGGTCGGCGAGCGGCGACCTCACCCGCACGAACGCGAGCGAGATCGTCCGGCTCTCCGGGTCGCTCCGGTTCTCCGGGACCTCGATCCGGCCGAACTCGGCCTCGTACGTCCGACCGTCCCGCGACGCGATCGGCCGCGGCTCGAGGTCGAGGTCGGACGCTCCGGACGCCGGCGCCAGGAGCGCGGCGACGAGCGCGGGGAGGACGAACGCCCGCGGCGCGGGCGACGGGAGGGAACGACGGGCGAGGGTCATGACGTCTCCGACGACAGGGAGAGGGCGGTTCCGAGAGCGGGTCGAGTCGTTCGGGCGGTCAGGCCGGGGCCTCGGGGCGCGCGGCGATCCAGGCGCCGGCGTACGCGAGGGCCGGGAGCAGGACCGCCGAAGCGGCGATCTCCGTCCACGGCACCTCGAACGTCAGCGGCAGCCTCGCGATCGTGAGGACCCCCGACGCGGGAAGGAGCCCCGCCGGGACCGCGAGGACGCCGCCGACCGCGGCCAGCGTCGCCGCGCGCGCCGCCGACGCGCGCCGGAGGAGCGCCGGCGGCGCGCCGACCGCGTCGAGGATCCGGGCGTCCTCCGCCGCCTCGGACGAGGAGAGTGCGGTCGCCATGAACACCACGATCAGACCGGTCAGCAGGCAGACGACGAGCGCGAGGCGAAGGAACGGCCGGACCGGCCGGCGATGGAGGACCGCGGCGTCGACCGAGGTGCCGGCGTGCGCGGCGGCCGCCGCCCGGGCGCGTTCGGCGGTCTCCTCGGTCACGTCGTCGTCGAGCGTGACGATCCACGGCGCGAGGGCGAACCCCGGCGGCGGCCCCCGCTCGAGCCCGCGCGCCCCGGCGGACCCCGGGTCGATCACCGCCGCCGGGTCGGCGTGCGCCTGGCGCGGAACGAGATGGACGGAGAACGTGCCGAGCGGACGTCCGTCGGCCGTCTCGATCTCGACGTCGCTCGTCTCCGCGGCCGCGCCGAGGCGGAGGCGGGACACGTCGTCGCCGAACGCGAGCCACGCGCCGAACCCACCTCCGCCGGGAACGACGGCCGGGGCGCCGTCGACGTGCGCGGCGTGCGCGGCGATCGGCGCCGGAGCGTCGTGCTCCCGGGCGAACGCCCGCGCGACCTCCTCGGCGGCGGGCCCCGCGACGACGAGACGATCGGCGCGCAACGGCGGCCGCGCGACGGCGAGCCGCGCCTCGACGCTCGTCAGGAGCGCGCCGAGGAGGACGCAGAGCGCCATGGCCGCCAGGACCGCGGTCACGACCGGGCCGCTGCGCGTCCGGAATCGCGCGGCGTCCCGGACCGCGAGGCGCCACGCCGGCGGCAGCGGCGCCGCGAGGCGGGCGATCGCCGCCAGCAGTCCCGACGACGCGACGCCGAAGCCGAGGATCACCGTCGCCGCCCCGAGGAGGAGCGCCGTCGCCCCGGCCGCGCCGCCCGCCCGCTCGCCGATCGCCACGCCGACCGCGCCGAGGCCGGCCGTCGCGAGACCGAGGAGCGGACCGCGCGACCGCTTGGGCGCCTCCGGACGACGGCCGCCGAGCGCCGAGCGGATCGATCGCCGCGTCGCCGCGACCGCGGGCGGGAGCGAGGCGAGCGCCGCCGCGACGATCCCGAGCAGGACTCCCCCCGCCACGTGCTCCGGCGCCACCTCGAAGCGCCCGCACTCGTGTCCGACCCAGGCGTCGAGGAACGGGTGGATCGCCGCCGCCGCGAGGAGGCCGAGCGACGCGCCGGCCGCGCCCGCGACCGCGGCCAGCGCCGCCGCCGAGAGTCCGACCGCGCCGCAGACGAGGGCGCCGGACGCCCCGGTGGCGCGCAGGAGCCCGATCTCCCGCCGCCGCCGACGGAGCCCGACCGCGAACGCCGCCGCGACCACCAGCGCCGCCTCGAACAGTCCGATCCCGCCGACGAGGAAGACCACGGTCGGTCCGAACCGGTCCGGCGGCCGGATCGAGGATCGTTCGAGGACGCGGAGTCCGCGTTCGCGCAACGCGGAGGCCGTTCGCCCGGCCGCGTCCGCGCCGCCGACGTCGATCAGGAGCGCGCGATCCCGGAACGGCCCGTCCGCCTCGGGAGGGAGGAGCGCCACGGGCATCTCGAGCGACGCCGGATCGACGACGACCCCGGTCACGGTCCGCTCGCCGTCCTCGGTCGCGATCGACGTTCCGAGCGCGGCGCCGAGCCCGTCGCGGAGGACCGGCGCGAGCGCCATCTCCCCGGGCCGCGCCGGCGCCCGCCCCTCGACGATCCGGAGCATCCCTCGCGCGAGCCCGTCCGGGTCGGCGGCGATCGCCCGGGCGCGGAGGCGTCTTCCGGCGTGGTGGAGCGTCTCCGGCCGGAGCCGCAGCGTCTCGATCCGCGCCCCCGGCGGGAGGCTCGTCGTCAGGTCGTCCGGCGTCTCCGCCGCGCCGAGGTCGACCCGCAGGTCGGCGGCCCCCATCTCGCGCGTCCGCCGCTCGTCGACGTTCGGCTCGACGTTCCGCCAGACGGTGGCGCCGCCGACGGTCGCGGCGACCGGGATCGCCACGAGGAACGCGATCAGCCGCGAGCGGCGCCGGTTCCGGAGCAGCTCGCGCCGCTCGACCCGCAGCATCGCGAGAAAGGCCGTCCCCGCGGTCACGCCTCGTCCTCGACGCGGACCAGGCACCCCGCCCCCGACGCCGCCTCGTCGACGAGGACGAGATCG